>JASHTT010000597.1 GCA_030040415.1 Streptosporangiaceae bacterium
GACCACAGACGGCATAATCCCGGCAAATCGCCCATCAGGCGTCGGCGATCGGCCTTCGTGCACTCATGGGTGTGCGGTTAGTGGTGTTATGACACCACTAACCGCACACCCATGAATTGATCTTCGTCAATTTTGTCTGGTTTACTCCGGTTTACTCCCTGCGCATTCATCGGCGAGTCAGGCTGCGACTCGCGGAGCAAGGCTGCCACCATGGACGCCATGGCGACAGACGAAGAGACCGTCTGGCTGTACATCCAGCGCAACGTGCTTACGCGGGCGCAGGCCATGGCGCTGGGCCTGACACCGGACGCCATCCGGCACAAGATCAAGCCCGGCGGCAGGTGGCAGCGGCTGCTACCCGGCGTCTACCTGACGGCCACCGGCGAGCCCACGTGGCATCAGCTTGCCACGGCAGCGCAGCTCTACGCCGGGCCGGAGGGCGTGATCACCGGGCTGGCAGCCCTGCGCGGCCAGGACATTCGCGCGCCGGAAACCGACGTCATCGATGTCCTAGTCCCGGCCAGCCACCGGGCAACAAGCCGCGACTTCGCCGTGCTGCACCGGACCCGCCGGATGCCGGATGCGCAGCTGGGCGACCTGGCCCTGCATTATGCTCCCCCGTCACGGGCCATCGTGGACGCCGTACGCGGGCTGGCAGACCTTGGCGACGTCCGCGCGGTCGTGGCCGGCGCCGTGCAGCGGCGCAAAACCACGATCGCTGACCTCGCCGACGAACTGGCAGCCGGGCCGGTGCGCGGCTCGGCACGACTGCGCGGCGTGCTGGCCGAGGTTTCAGACGGGGTCCGCTCCGCGGCTGAGGCCGAGTTCCGCGAGCTGATCCTCGCCTCGAGCCTGCCGGTCCCGGTATTCAACCCGGTCCTGCATCTGGACGGCGTGTTCCTGGCCCAGCCCGACGCCTGGTGGCCGGACGACGGCGTGGCGGCCGAGGTGGACTCACGCGAGTGGCACCTGCTGCCCGAGCATTGGGAGAAGACGCTGGAGCGCGGCCGCCGGATGGCCGCGGCCGGCATTACCCACCTGCACATCAGCCCCAATGAGATGCGCACGGACCCGGACAAGCTAATCGCGCAGATCCAGGGCGCGCTGCGGCACGGCCGCCGGCTGCCCGGCATCACCTGGCGGCCCGCCGCAGCCTGAAACGCAGACGACGGCGGATGTGCCGGACACCAGGCCTCAGTCCGGCCGACGCGCTGCCGCTTCCCTGAGCCGTTCGGTGACTTCGGCGGCTATCTGGGCGGTGGCGACCGGCAAGGCAGCCACCTCTCGTTCGCAACTAGTCGCCGGGGCGCTGGTTAGCAGGCTCTCCTCGACCCGGATCGGAGCGCCCGCGACCAGTGCCAGATTGACCGCGTCGCTCGGCCGGGCGTCAACTTCCTGGATGCCGCCTGGACCGCGCACCAGCACGGCGGCGTAGAACACGCTGTCTAGCAGCCGGGTGATCCGAACCTCCTCGATGCCCGATCCCGCGGCCTGCAACAGGCTGACCCCGAGTTTGGCGGGGAACGGCCGCGGTGTCTCGACGGCTTCCAGCGTCAGTGCCATCATGGCGGCCTCCGCAGGACCTATCCACACGGGCAGCCGGCGACCCGGATCGGCGAGCTCGGCAAGGAACATGATGTGCTTGCGCTGTCCCGGCTCATCATCGGACCTGCGGATCTCGGTTACGGTGACGTCTGCCCACTGCACGGCTTCGGTCGCTGCCATCGCGCTTACCTCCGGTAGTTCCATTTCCCGCGCCAGCCGTCCGGCGAGTGCGCTTCTTGCCTGGTGCAGCCGTGCCTTGACCGCACCGACTGATATCCCGAGTTCGGCGGCTACCTCCCGGTGGCTGAGGCCCTGCAGGTAGAACAGCCAGACGGCCTGCCGCTGGCCATCCGCCAAAGACGCCACGGCGGCGCGGACGCGAGCATGCAGGTCCGCCAGCTCGGCAGCCTCGGCCGGCCCGAGCAGGTCCGAAGGCGCCTCCGCCCCGCTGCCGGGGACCTCGGTCCGCAGCTGGCGCTGCCATCGCCGGGCCACGTTGAGCGCGATGCCGCAGAACCAGGCACCGAACGACTCAGGAGAACGAAGCCGTTCCAGGTCGGTCATCGCAGCGATCGCGGCCTCCTGCGCCGCGTCGCGGGCCAGCTCGGTCGACCCAAGCACCCGCGCGGCCAGGTAGACCGCGGTGTCGAAGTGCCGCCGTACCAGTTCGGCGACGGGCTGCCGGTCCCCGCCCAGAGCCAGCGCCACCAGTTCGGCGTCCGGCTTCCGGCTGATCGCATCCACGCCTCATAGTGCCAGCGGGCGGCGTCCGGGTTAGCTGCGCCGGTGAGCAGACTCCCGCGGCGCGGCATTTCCATGGCGCGGCGTGTTATCGTGCTGCCCGTACCGCACCGGTAGCGGGCCTCAATCCCAGACTCTGCAGAAGGCCCTGCCATGTCATCGATCCAGGTGCGCCCGTTCCGCCGTAGCGACCGCCAGCAGCTGACCGACCTCGTGAACGCTCACGCCATGGCGGTCATGCCGGGGCTCGGCGCGTCCGTCGCCACGGTGCTCGGTCAGCTAGAGCGCGAGCCCGGCGAGTTCATCGTCGATCCGTGGGTAAGCGAGCGGGTGACCCTCGTCGCCGAGCAGCACGACCGGGTTGCCGCTGCCGCGCACCTGCTCCGCTACGGGACCGGCGAGCGGGTCGGGGCCTTGTACCGCGGTGCGGGCGAGATCCGCTGGCTGCTGTTCTGGCCCGAGGGTCCGGCACTCGGCAACCCCTACTGGTCCGACGCCACCGATGCAGCCGACGCACTGATAGCCGCGTGCATCCGCCAGTTCAGCGACTGGGGCGTCACGAGCCAGGGAGCCGGAGGGGAACTGCCGGTGCCCGGCGTGTACGGAGTGCCCGAGCAGTGGCCGCACGTCGCGGCGCTGTACGAGCGCGCGGGGTTCGTGCACGACGGCCACACCGAGGCCGTCTACCTGGTCAGGGTCGCCGACCTGCCGCGCCCGGGCGAGCCGCCGGTCGCAGGCTTGTCAGTGCGGCGGTCCGTCGGGCTCAATGGCACCCGGCTATCTGCGCTGCTCGGCGAGGAAGCGATCGGCTACATCGAGGTCGAGGTACGCGGCGAGGGTGAGCGGCTGCCGCGGAACGCCGGCCTCGCCGACGTCGGCAACCTGCGCGTCGCCGCCGCTTACCAGCGCCGCAGGGTCGCCACCTGGCTGCTCGGCCACGCCGCCGACTGGCTGCGGCTGGCCCAGATCGACCGGCTGCTGGACTACGCGTGGCTGGAGCCCGACGAGGACGGTACCGGCCAGGGCTACGCCGGGTACCGGGCGTTCCTCGACGCGGCTGGCTTCACCGTGCTCACCCGGACCCGGCGCGGCTGGACGCGAAAGCAGCACTAGACGCCGGAGCGCGACAGCGACGTCAGACAGGCATGAGGTCCGGCCGCTTGGCGGTCCTGCCGTCGCCGGTGGACGTGCCGCGCATCCGCCGCTGCAGCCAGGGCATGGCGTAGGTCCGTGCCCAGCTGACTTCGCGCTGCGCCGCCGCCAGCATCCCGAGGCGCTCTCCCGGACCGAGGGGCGGCAGCGGCTCGCGCCAGTCCTCCGTGACCGGCACGCCGACTACCTCGCATGCTCGCAGGGCCACTCGCCGGTACCCGTCCGGGGACAGGTGCAGGCGGTCCTCGTTCCATTCACGCGGGTCCGCAAGCACGCTCATCTGCCATAGGTCAGCGAGCAGGCAGCCCCGCCGCTCGGCGATCAGCCGCAACTCCGCGTTGAACGCCGCTACCTTGCCGCGCACCAGCCGTATCAGGGGGAACGTGCCGGGATCGAACCCGGTGAACAGGAGCACCTCGCAGCCCGCGGCGCGCAGCGCCGCGACCGCCTGGTCGAACTCTCCAGCCAGCGCGGCGGGGTCGGCCCGCGGCCTGAGCAGGTCGTTTCCCCCCGCCGCGATGCTAACCAGGTCGGGCCTGAGCGCCAGCGCTGCTGGCAGCTGGTCAGCCACGACCTGGCGCAGCAGCTTGCCGCGGATCGCCAGGTTGGCATAGCGCAGTCCCGGCGATACCTCGGCCAGGTGCCCGGCGAACCTGTCGGCCCAGCCACGGCAGGTCCCGTCCGGGTACAGGTCGCCGAATCCCTCTGTGAAGCTATCGCCAAGCGCTACAAATGAGCCGACCGGCAGCATCCGCCTGCACCACTCCTTCTGTCATCGGCGCATCGCCCAACTGGCCGAGCCCCACCGCAGGCTAGCAGCCGCGCTGACCTGCGCCGCTGCCGCTGAGAGAGCCATCGCACACCGCGGCGGACCCAGCGCAGACGACCCGGTCTGGGCGGCCAGTTACCTACGGTGAGAGCGAACCGCAGATACGCGCCATCAACGGCGTCTCGCCACGGCAATTACCCACCCATCAAAAGGAATTAAAGCCGATGTCACGTTCGTGTAACGGTTCGCATCGGCTCTTGAGGGGTCGCCCCGTCCGGCCCTACGCTCCTCGCACCGCTTTGGTAAGCGCTTTCCTAGCCGGACGCAGGCGCCAAGCTTGCTGGTCCGGCGCCGGAAAGCGCTTCCCGGAGATAGCTGGGCAACTGGGGGAGGCCGTGTGAACGCCGATCAGGGGACTTCACCCAGTCAGCCGCCAACGATCTACGACGTGGCGCGAGTGGCCGGAGTCTCGATCGCCTCGGTGTCGCGGGTGCTCAACGGCCAGCGCAACCCGCGCGCCGAGACGCGCGAGCGTGTCCTGCAGGCCGTCGCGCAACTCGGATTCGTGCCGGACCAGGCGGCGCGCGCTCTCAGCGCCAGGCTTAAGGAGGTCGTCGGCGTCGTCGTGCGGCGACCGCAGTGGTACGACAGCAGCGCCTTCGCCGACGAGGACGAGAACCTCCAGTTTCCGGACATGATCAACCGCGGCATGGAATTCGTCGCCCAGCGGCACGGGTTCGATCTGCTCATCAGGACCGTCGATCTCGACGAGCCGGACGCCGGGCGGCACATCTTCGGGCTTGCCCGCAAGAGTGACGGACTGATCCTGCACGACCGGGTGCTCTCCCCCGAACAGCTCGACCGGCTGGCCCGGCAGGTTCCTGTGGTCACGCTCGCAGGCGCGCCGACCCCGACCACGGCTAACGTGCACGGCGACAACTACGGGGGCATGCGCGAGCTTGCCAGGCACCTGATCCACGACCACCATTACCGGACGTTCGCGTTCCTCGCCGGGCACGAGGGCAGCCCGGACAGCCTGGACCGAGGCCAGGCTCTGGCTGATGAGGTCGCAGCCTCCGGGGCGACGTTGCTGCAAGGCGAACAATGGCGGGGCAGCTACCAGGCCACCGGCGGCGCACAGGCCATCACCCGGCTGATCGCGGACGGCGTCGCCTTGCCGCGGGTCATCGCCTGCGCGAACGACCAGTCCGCCATGGGCGTGCTGTACGCGCTAGCCCTGCACGGCATCGACGTGCCCGGCGAGGTGGCAGTGACCGGATTCGATGACATTCCGGTCGCCCGGCACCTGCGACCGCAGCTGACGACCGTCCGCCAGCCGATCCAGGCACTCGGCGCCACGGCGTTCGAGACGTTGTACTCGATGATCGGCCGCACGGACCCGGGCCAGGACGCCCGGGGACGAGACATCGCGCTGCCTACCACGCTCGTCCGTCGCGAAAGCTGCGGCTGCACCCCCGAGGATCGCTCGCCGGTCTTCCCGCCTCGGGCCCCGGCGCTGCCCGCAGACCCGAACACCCGCCAGGCAGACTGAACGGGCCCGATCGCTCGTATTCTCGCCAGGAGGCCGGCGTTCTACATGGCCACAGCGATCGTCGGCGTCTCGGTCGACCTCCTCGCGCCGCAGTCATCCCGCCCCGCCTAGGCCATCATCGCCGGCCAGTTCAGCGTTTACGCCCGGCTGTCATGGCGTGACCTGCCGCTATCAGCACCGGCCGGATCGCGCATCTGAGCCCGCACCGTGACCATGGCCGACGTCCCGCTATCCTCGGCTCGCTGCAGCACGTCGGATCCCCCTTTGCGCGATGGGCTGGGAACAGCAAGCATGGAGCGCGTGGAGCGCAGCAGGGACGGGATGCGCGGTGGACCGGTGACTCGATGAGCGAGCTGCTTCGCCGCCCGCGCGCGACCGCTGCTGCCGCCGAATCGCCCGTGTCAGCACCACAGACGGACGGGGCGGGTCAGCGAGGACCGGCATTGGTCGTCAGGCGCATCTGGCCGATCCTGGCCACGCTCGGGCTGATCGCCGTCGGCATGTGCACCACCGTGTGGTGGGCACCCGCGGTGATGGGCAAGACCGCGTGGTGGCTGCCCGACGACTTGTGGGGCACCATGGTCGCCGCCAACAGGATGGCTCACCTGGACCTGAGCGGCCTCTACACCGCGCCCACCGGCCTGGTCAGCTTTCCCGGGGCGGCCCTGATCCTCGTCCCCTTGACGGCAGTCGTCGACGCAGCGGGGATGTCTCTGCTTTCCCCCGGCGCGCAGAATCCGCACCCCACGACCTGGCTGCTGGCCGGCCCTTACATGATTGCCATCTCGTCGGTCGCGCTGTTCGCCGCGGACGCACTCGCCGAGCGGCTGGGCGTCACCGGGTGGCGGCGCGGGCTGCTCGCCGCTGGCGGCGCGGTCGCGCTGTGGAACGTCTCGGCCCGGTGGGGCCACCCGGAAGATGCCGTCGCCATCGGGCTGTTCCTATACGGCGTGCTCGCCCTGTCGAAGGGACGGGCCGGGCGGGCGGCATGGCTCGTCGGCGCGGCCGTTGCGGTCCAGCCGCTGGTGCTGCTCGCGGTGCCGGTGGTCGCGGCGGCGGTCCGGGGCAGGAAGCTCCCCGGGTTCCTGCTCATGGCGGCAGTGCCGAGTGTCGTCCTTGTGGGCGCTGCGGCCCTGGCGAACTTCCACGCGACGGTCGCAGAAGTGGCGAGCCAGCCGAACTGGCCCACCGTCGACCATCCGACCCCGTGGATGTTCCTTGCTCCGCACGCCGCACACGGCGCGGTATCCGCGGGCCCGGCCCGGGCGCTGACCGTCCTGATCGCCTGTGTGTGCGCGGTTGCAGTCGCCCGCCGCTGGCGCACTGCGCGCGATACGGGGCAGTGGGGCCCAGCGGAGCTGGAGGACCTGCTGTGGTGGATCGCCGTGGCGCTGGCCCTCCGCTCGGTCTTCGAGCCGGTGATGGTCTCCTACTACGTGTGGCCGCCGCTCGCCGTCGCGCTCATCGCAGCCTCGCGCAGCTGGCGGCGACTGATCGCCACGGCGGTCGCCGCCGGAGCTGTCACATTCCTCTCGCAGGCGACCTGGCATGGCAGGTGGGCCTGGTGGGCGCCGCTAGTAGCCGGCCTCGTCCTGACCTTGCTGGCGGCAAGGGTCGCGCTGCCCGTCCGCAGAACCGGGCTGCGCCCGGCCGAAGCCGAAGCCGAGCCGGTCAGCGTGCAGGCACCCTGAGCCTTGCGAAATCGCGAACCTCGCGACGTGGCGTCCGCAGCAAGTTAGCTCCGCTCGCCGCCCGCGGCGGCCGCGCGTGCCGCGCTAACCGCGGGTCGGCGAGCCTTCGCCGCTCCCGGGTTGTCCGGGTCAGGCCGTCAGGCCGGGACGGCGGGCGGTTGGCGTCCCGACCGCGGATAGCACCAGCGGCAGCGCGCTTCTGCCTGCCACCGGATTCCCGGGCATGCGGCTCCCGTGCGTGCGGCTCCCGTGCGTGCGGTTCCCGGCCGTGCAGCTCCCGGCCGTGCAGCTCCCCATCGTGCAGGTCCCGCGCGTACCGCTCCCGAAGGTCCTGCTCATCGGCATGCGGCTCGCTGCGAGGCAGCGGCAGCCCGCCCAGCGCCAGGCTGAGTTGCCAGGGCACCGCGGTGCCCGCCGGTTCCGCGGACATGCCCCGCAAACCGCTCGCCGCGTAGACGGGAACCTCGACGGGCACCCCGGCGCCGGCGACCGGGTTCGCGACGGCCGCCTCCGCAACGGCCGCCTCCGCAACGGCCGCCACGGCGGCGACAGCCCGCACGGCGGCGGGCAACGCCCCGGCCGCGGCGGAAGCTGCAGCGGGAGCTTCCGCCTGGCGG
>JASHTT010000598.1 GCA_030040415.1 Streptosporangiaceae bacterium
AAGGGCAGCCGCCTTGACGCGAGCGCGCGTCGGTTGAGTTCTCATGTGGGGATCACCTTTCGCTTCGGTGTCGGCTATGACCGTCGGCGTGCGGAGCGGGCGGGATCACGCCACTGGCAGACTCGCGATTTCCGCGGGTCCTCCGCAATTCTGGACGTCACCACGGGTCAAGCCAAGCCACCCAGGTGCAGTATTTACTTGACGACGGCCTGGGCTAGGTCCGCCCTGGCTAACGGCCCGGCAGCACGACCGAGCGGCCGAGGCCGGCCAGGCGGCACTGCGGGCGGGTAAGCGCGGCAGCCCGGCCGCTAGTCGTGAAGGCCTGCCTGCACATGCTGCGAGCTTGTGCCCCGCACCCATGCTCGAGCGCGCCGCCCATGCTGCTCGGCAGGGTGACCGTTACGCAGCCGTCGCGCGAGCTGCCGTACGGGCCGGGACGCACCGCGGCCCAGATGCCGACCCCGACCAGCAGCGCCACCACCGCACCGATGACGATTATGATCAGGCGCTTGTCTCGCCTGGTCGCGGGCTCAGCGGCCGGAATGCTGGCGAACGGCATGCGCCGAAGTATAGGCAGGGGCCCGCTGGCCACGGCCCCGCCGACCGCCCGAGACCGCAGCTGTCATCGGTTCCCGCCGGCCCGCGGCGTGGTGGGCGCTAACCAGTCGGCTGCTGCCTGGCTATCTCGGTGAAGGCCGCCAGCGCCTCGGTATCCGAGTAGTGCCTGAGCACGTACTCGGCTGCCCAGCCCGCCGCGTCCGGATAGCGGCTCGCGGCGATCACGTCGGCCGCGGCCGACGTGTCGTACGGCGTTCGGCGCAGCACGACGTCGGGCCCCAGCAGCGCCCAATGGGCGCCTGCGGGACCGTACGGCATGCCGACGCTGCCGGCATTGACGACTCGGTGCCCGGAGGCGAGCCGGTCGAACTGCATATGCGTATGACCGACGACCATGGTCTGCTCGGTCACTTCGGCGAGAGCTGCTGCCCAGCGCTCTGCCGGGCTGTCGACCAGCAGCATCTCGTCATCGCGGCGGGGCGAGGCGTGGCAGAACAGCACCGGCCCGAGCCCGCCGATGTCGACGGTCACGGTCATCGGGAGCCCGTCTAGCATGTCCCGGTGCGGAGGGTCGATCAGCGCGGCGGTCGCGGCGGCGGACTCGCCGTTGGACCCTGGCACGTGGTTGCCGTCGAAGCTGGCGATCAGCTCCCGCTCGCAGTTGCCGTGTACCCAGACGGCCCGGTCGCCGAGGCCGGCCAGCCGGTCCAGGGTCTGCGCTGGCATCGGGCCGAGTGCGATGTCACCGAGCAGCACGACGAGGTCGGCCCGGGCCGCGTCCGCGTCAGCCAGTACCGCTTCCAGGGCCGGCAAGTTGGCATGGACGTCAGCAAGCACGGCGACCGTGCTGGCCCTCAGGTGCCTGTCGGCGCCGAGGTGCCCGCTGGCGGTGCCGTGCATGCCTGTCGTCACGGGACAAGGATCGCCCGACCCCTGACCCGGCCCGCGTCCAGGTCGGCCAGCGCGTCCGCCGCCGCGGCCAGCGGGTAGGCCCGGGTGTGCAGGGTGACCTTGCCCGTCTGGGCGAGCGCCATCAGCTCAGCGAGCTCGTTGTAGGTGCCGACGATGTTGCCGATGATGTTCCGCTCGGTGGAGATGATGTCCAGGGTCGGGATCTGCACCGTGCCGCCGTAGCCGATCACGAAGTACGAGCCCGCTCGGCCGGTCATCGCCCAGCCGTCGTGCTCGGCGCCCTGCTCGGCCACGAAGTCAAGCACAACCTCGGCGCCGGCCCCGCCGGTCAGCTCGGCCACGGCGGTGACCTGCGTGCCGTCAGCGAGGACTGTGTGGTGCGCGCCGAGTTGCTCGGCGAGCTTGAGCGCATCGGGGTTGGCGTCCACGACGACGATTCTCGTCGCGGTCAGCGCGGCCAGACACTGGATGCCGATGTGGCCGAGACCGCCCGCGCCGATCACCACGCAGGTCGTGCCGGGATACAGCAGCGGGATGGCCTTGCGGACCGCGTGGTAGGCCGTGATGCCCGCGTCGGCGAGCGCGGCCACGTCCTGCGGGCGGGTCTGCGGGTCGAGCCTGACGCACGCCCTTGCCGAGGTCAGCAGGTACTCGGCCATGCCGCCGTCGGTCGACAGGCCTGGGAAGCTGCTGGCGCTGCAGTGCATGTCCTGCCCCGCGCGGCAGGCACGGCACAGCCCGCAGGTGGGGGTCGGGTGCAGGATAACGGTGTCGCCGACCGCGACGTTCGTGACCGCGGGGCCAACGGCGTGCACCCAGCCCGCATTCTCGTGGCCGAGTATGTAGGGCAGCGGCGTGTGCATCGCCGCGTCCCACTGACCGTCGATGATGTGCAGGTCGGTCCGGCAGACGCCGGCCCCGCCGATCCGAACGATGACGTCGAGCGGGCCGCTGATGACTGGTTCGGGCACGTCGTCGATCAACGGCTTGGAGTGGAATTCGTGCAGTCGGACGGCCTTCATCCGGGCTCCTCCTCGTTGCTGTTGGGTTCGGCCGCCGGATATCTGTGCCGCAGCATGCCGCGGCAGATGCCGGAGTTCGCCTGCACGCTCACCCGCGTCGTGCGCGCCTTGCGCAGGTGCAGCGGCAGGTCAATGGCCGGGACGCCGGTGCCGGTCAGCGGATCGATGACAAGCGGGGCGCGGTCACCGGCCGGCAGGCCGAGCTCGGTGCGGCGCTGCCGCAAGCGGTCGAGGTCGGGTGAGCGCGGTACGTCGCCGAGGGTCATGGCGGCCAGCGCCTCTGGTCCTGTCCCGCCCCGCGCGAGCGGCTGGCAGACGACGTCGGTCCCGGCCAGCACCGCCTTGCGCAGGAAGGCGGTGCGCAGTTCGTCGAGCTCCCCGCTGGCCTCGCCGGCGAACGTTCGCGCGAACCCTGCGCGCGCCGCCACGCCATCGTTGATCGCGTCGCCGGCGAAGTGGTCCTCGAGCACCACGCGTGCGCTGCGCACCCCCTCGAGCGCGGCCACCGCGTCGTACGCATCGGCCACCATAAGGAACGCGAAGTTCGGGGCGCAGAAGTACGTCGGCAGACGCAGCCGTACTTCTGCCGCACCGTCGCTGCTGACGGCGCACGAGGCCACAAAGCCGAGCGAGGTGATGGGCTCGTCCAGTTCCGGGTCGCGCACGCCGTCCAGCGCCGCGAGCACGTCATGTTCGCTGGCCATGAGCGACGCTCAGGCGGCGATCGTGGGCTGTGCCTGAAGCTGGTACTCCGCGGGAACCTCGATGCCGTAGAGCCTGGCTGCGTTGAGACCGAGGATCTTCTTCTTGCCCTGCGTCGTCAGCCGCGGGTAGTCGGAGTACTCCTCGGTGTCGGGCATCTGCCAATCCACGAAGCCCTCGACCTGCCACTTGGGCTCCCAGATGGCGTAGTCGCTGCCGAAGATCAGCTTGTCCTCGCCGAGCCAGAACAGCAGCTCGCCCATTACCTTCGCGAAGAACCGCGGCCTGGCGTGCATCAGACCGCCGATGACGACGGCCAGCCCCGCGTAGACGTTAGGCTCCTGCACCGCCATGAAGCAGAAGTCCTCGATGCGAGGCAGGCCGACGTGCTCGACGATGAAGTTGAGCGCCGGGAAGTCGGTGGCGGCGTGGTCGACATCCGAGACGTCGAACGCGTCCTTGTCCAGCGGCCAGATCGTCGGGCCCTTGTGCACGTGAATGTTCCGCACGCCCAGCTCCTGGCAGGCCTCCAGGTACCGGTAGGCAGCGGGGTCGGTTAGCTTCCAGCCACGCGATCCGGCGTTCCACTCGGCGGTGTACAGCTTGCAGCCGGTGGATCCGTAGCGTGCCACGTTGCGCTTCAGCGTCTCCAGGCCCTCGTCGCCGTCGCGCGGGTCCCACCGCGTGTTGTAGAGGAACTTGCCAGGGTGTTTCTCGCCCATCGTCGCGTTGCGCTCGGTGGTGTTGAAGCCCTCCTTGTACCACTCGAGCAGGTAGGTGGGCTGGAAGATGGCCTTGTCCACATGCCCTACCTCGAACAGGTCGTGCATGAGGTCGTCCTCTGAGTACTTCTGGAACTTCTCCAGCGGCCAGTGGGTGTCCGCCGGCGCGAGGCCCATGTACGCGTGGAAACACTCGATCCAGCCCTTGGCGTACTGCTCGGCACCGGGCACCCAGTTATCCGGGGCGGCATTCCAGTAGTGCATGTGGCCGTCGACTACGAAGTACTTCTCGCCGTCGTGCTCGTACATGGCACCTCCAAGATTCGGCTAGCTGCGTCGCTGACCGGCCAACTTCGAGGCTAATCTCGGTCCCGGCCGCCGTGAAGTGGCTAAATCCGCCGGCGCCGATACGCGTCGTGCCAATGAGAAAGGCTGGCGAGCCATGGGTGATCTTTCCGGCCAGACGTTCCTGGTCACCGGTGGCAACACGGGAATCGGCCTTGCCACCGCAGCCGGGCTGGCCGGCCGCGGCGGGCGGGTGCATCTCGCGTGCCGGTCCCGCGAGAGGGGCGCGGCCGCGGTGACTGGGCTGGTGTCTGCGCACGGCGCCGACGCTGCCCGCTACCTGCATCTCGACCTGGCTAACCTCGCATCCGTCCGCGCCAGCGCACAGGAGTTCCTGTCGCTCGGCGAGCCACTGCATGTACTGATCAACAACGCGGGCGTGGCCGGGCGGCAAGGGCTGACCGCGGACGGCTTCGAGTTGCTGTTTGGCGTGAACCACCTCGGCCACTTCGCGCTGACCACAGCGCTGCTCGACAGCCTGGTCGCGAGCCGGGCGCGGGTCGTCAACGTGTCCAGCGACGCGCACTACGCAGCCCGCGGTATCAACTTCGATGCGCTGCGGCGGCGCACGCGGCATATCACCGCCATGCCGGAGTACTCGGTGTCTAAGTTGTGCAACGTGCTGTTCAGCCAGGAGCTTGCCCGTCGGCTCGAGGGCACCGGCGTGACCAGCTATGCGCTGCATCCCGGCGTGGTCGCGTCCGACATCTGGCGGCGGGTGCCGTGGCCGGTCCGACCGCTCGTGACGCGGCGGATGCTGACCACGGAGCAGGGTGCGCGGACGTCGCTGTACTGCGCGACGTCGCCAGATGTGGCGACGGCCAGCGGGCGGTATTACGAGAACTGCGCCGAACGCGAGCCGAGCCCGGTTGCGACTCCTGAGCTGGCCGAACGGCTGTGGCGGTACAGCGAGGAGTGGGCCGGAGCCTGACGTTCCCCGGTACTCATGCCTCAGCACGGCTAGGGTCGGCTTCAATGATGCGACCTGCCTGCACCCGGACCGTCGCCGCCTTCGCCGTGGTGGTGGCATCGGTGCTTGTCGCCGGTTGCACCGCAGCCTCGTCGGGCGCTGGCGCGCCGAGCGGCACGGCTCCGGTCGGCACGCCGACCGCAAGCGCGACCAGCGTTGCCAGTGCGAGTGCCAGCCCGTCGCAGGTGGCGGCGCGGCTGCCGCTGGCCGGGAAGGTGGTCGGCATCGACCCGGGTCATGATGGCGGCAACTTCAACGATCCTGCCTACATCGATCGGCTGGTCTGGAACGGCAGGGAGTACGAGACCTGCGACACGACGGGGACGGAAACGGCAGGCGGTTACACCGAGGCCCAGTTCAACTTCAACGTCGCCAGCTACCTGCGGGCCGACCTTGTCCGCGACGGCGCCCGTGTGGTCATGACCAGAACGAGCAACACGGGTGTCGGGCCGTGCGTGACCAAGCGCGCGGAGATCATCAACGCGGCGCACGCGAACGTGGCCATCGACATCCACGCCGACGGCGGGCCCGTCTCGGGCCGGGGGTTCACCGTTCTGGAGCCCGTCGCGGACGGACCGAACGACAAGGTCATCGCGGCGTCGGAACGGTTCGGCGCAGACGTGCGCGCCGCCCTGCTGGCGGACACGTCGATGCCGGTGAGCGACTACTACGGCCACGACGGGCTGATCTTCCGGGACGACCTGGCTGGGCTCAACCTGACCACGGTGCCGAAGGTGCTCGTCGAGTGCGGCAACATGATCAATCCGACCGATGCTGCGCTGCTGACCACGCCGGCATTCCAGCGCGCGCTGGCACGCGCCTTCACCGCGGCGATCGTGAAGTTCCTGACTGGGCGCTAGGCGGCTGTCGGCCGGCTCCCTGGCTCATGCGCCAGCTCGCCGGCCGACAGGTCAAACTAGGCCGTGCTCAGACGTGCAGCAGCAGGAAGGCTCCGCTGCCGACTACCACGATGATCGTGACTGCGATCAGGGCGAGCGCCAGCTGAAGCAGCACCCGCCAGAATGCGACGACCCCGATCGCGAACAGCACGATCAGGACCTTGGCTCCCTCGGTTATCTCCGGTCCCTGTGCGATGACGTGCATCGTCTCCTCCTGCGTGACTGATGCCGTCAAGACAGGTCAGGTGAAGAAGACGAGGCATTGGCGTAGACAGACGGTTGCAATCTGTAACTGTGCCGGTAGCATGATCTCTGTCGCCTGACCTGTCCTGTCGTGGGCTGGGTTGTGTGATACTGGCGCGGTCGATGCGGCAACATCGGCCGCGCTGTCACGTCCTGGCCCGTACCGCGGGCACGGCTGCCGGTTATCCAGAGCCTCTCGTCGGAGGGCTGTGTCCGGCTCCTGCTATCAGCAGGACGCGCTGAGATCAGCGCTTCGTCGCCGGGAATACCAGACGCGCCTCCTCCCCGCCGCCGTGGACTCCACGACTGCGTATCTATCGAGGCGGCTACTTGCCGCCTCGCAAGCTCACTCGCCAGCGAGCAAGTCCTGAGGAAACTGGCCTGGTGGTTCAATGGTCGCCAATGGCACGTGCCATTGGCAAGTGCCATTTCGGGCAATAGAGTTCTGCCGCAGAACCAACGCTGTCCAGTGTTGCGAGAAGCGATCGCGGGGAGGGGCGTGACGGAAGTTGCCAGGGTCCGGCAGTCCCACGGTCCGGCGCCGTGAACTCGGCGTGCTGTTGCGAGGTCTCCGGACGGACCGCGGCTGGACGGTTGAGCAAGTGGCCGAGCGGCTGCTCGTGTCACCTTCAAAGGTCAGCCGTCTCGAGACCGGCCAGCGCGGCGCGAGCCCTCGTGACATCCGCGATCTATGCGGCATCTACGGCGTCACCGAGGACGTGCGCCAGCAACTCCTGGACCTCGCGGCCGAGGGTAAGCAGGTGGCCTGGTGGCAGTCCAGGGGCCTGCCCTACTCGACGTACGTGGGGCTGGAGTCCGGTGCCTCCTCTATCAGCGACTTCGGACTAGGCCTGGTACCGGGCTTACTGCAAACGCCGGACTACGCCCGTGCGGTCCTGGCGGCCATTCATCCGCCGCTGCACGCGACGATGATCGAGCAGCGCCTGCACGCCAGGCTGGAGCGGCAGAGCCTGCTCACATCTCCGAACGCCCCGCGGTTCGAGTACGTCATCGACGAGGCGGTACTGCACCGCGTCGCCGGCGATCGCGCTGTCATGCGGGGTCAGTTCGAGCGACTGCTGACGGTCTCGCTGCTGGACAATGTGACGATCAGAATCTTGCCCTACGAAGCGGGCATACTTCCTGTAACGAACAACAAGTTCATCATTCTGTCCTTCGAAGGAGCCGTTCCCGGCGTCGTTTTCATCGAAGGGCTGACCGGCGATCTGTACCTCGACGACGAGAACGATCTTGCCTCTTACCAGGAGGCGTTCGACGCGCTCCGCACGCTCGCGGCCTCGACCG
>JASHTT010000599.1 GCA_030040415.1 Streptosporangiaceae bacterium
GCGTCCTCGGTACGGACGGTGATCGGCGCCATCGCCGCGGCGGGCCGACGGCCGGTCCTGCTCGCCTCGGTGCCGCGGACGCTGGCCGGCTTCGGCAGCCCGGTCCGCGTGCTCGACCTCGCCACTACCCAGGACCCGCACGAGCTGACGCAACTGCCGACCGCGCCCACGCCGATCCGGTACGTGGTCTGGATGACTATCCCGTCGGCTACGGGCGTCGGAACCTGACCGCGATGATTTGCCACCGCCGCCGGGCGCGCCTAAACTCTGTTTACGCGACGCGGGGTGGAGCAGTTCGGTAGCTCGCTGGGCTCATAACCCAGAGGTCGCGGGTTCAAATCCCGCCCCCGCTACTAAGCAAGTTGCAGTTCAGGGCCCGTGAGACTTCGGTCTGCGGGCTCTTTTGCGTCGTGGAATCCGCGCCTGACAGGACGATCGGAGACTGCGCGCGCCCTGCGCGCGCCCGTGGGCGCGCCCGGGTACCGGGACTTGACACGGAGACTGCGCGAGCCCTGTGCGAGCGGGCTACGGCCGCGGACGAAGCTCGCGGCTGGGGGCCAGCGGTACAGTCCGGTCATGACGACCAAACGGCGCGGCGGCCTCTGGTGGCTGACAGTCGGCTGGACCTCGATGGCAGCGATCAGCTGTGCATACGAGTTCTTCTGGTCAACATTTCCGGTCACACACGTGGACAACCCGCCAGGCCCGAGCTGGCTCATCCGGATCGGCGCGCTGGCAATGATGCTGACCGTGCTGTCCGCGCTCACCTTGGTTGTGCTGCTGCCCGCTGGGCTCATCCGGCTGCGGCGCGCATGGCGACTGGCGCTGGTGTGGATCGGGGCCGTAGCAGCAGGCGTGGCGCTCGAAATCACGTTCCTCGGCGGTTACGGTGTCCCGCTGGTGTCCGCGGCGTATTCCGGCCCGGCCGTTTTGGACTGGATGTACCTGGTGGAGTCCGCCGGTTTCCTGATCGTCGGGGCATCGCTGATCAAGATACTGGGCGGCAGGGCGCAGGCTCGTGTCGAGCTGGAGTCGCGCGGCGTAGCTGCGGGCTAACAGGGAGCACCAGCACGCCTGCGGGCCGCCAGTTCGGCCGCGCGAAGGACTACGGCGGTTCAAGGTTTTGACGCTGCGCGAAGTTTATGATGATTAATCTGTACAAACTTTCTAAGTCCGATTCTATGGGTGTGCGTTTACTGGTGTCATGGCACCAGTAAACGCACACCCATAGACTCTCGAAGATCAGCATCGGTGACTTCGCGCCCTGGTTTATCCGGATTAGACCGTTTGCGCTGTGTCGGTCAAGGGTCTCAAGGGCCGGCTGACGCCGAGGGCGATGCCGGACGACGACGATGCCCGCGTCGTCACAGTTGTCGACATCGGTCACCGCAGAGACGTCTACCTCAAGTTATATAAAGGCCTTATGGCATCGGAGTCGCGAGCTGACACTGCTGTGCCCGCTGCCGCGGAGGCAGGGTCGGCGGCCCGCAGTCTGACAGGGCAGGCGATACCGCTCGTCAGCAGCATCGCGATCTTCGGGCTGATGCAGGCCGGGCAGGGCACGACGCTGAGCCTCTTCCTGGTCAACGCGGTCCACGTCGCGCCGTTCCTGGTCGGCATGTTCTTCACCGTCCGCGCGGCCGCTGGGATGGTGTCGGGCCTCGTGATCGGCTGGGTTTCCGACCGGATGCGCGACCGGCGAGTGCTCATTGGCGTAGCCGGCGTGGCTGGCGCGGCCGGCGCCCTAAGCCTGGCCCTGCTCCGCAACTACGCGCTGCTGCTCGTGACCAGTGTGGTGTTCGCCAGCATCGCTGCCGGCGCATTCGGGCAGATGTTCGCCTACGCGAACGAGCTCGCGACCGCGCGCGGGCGTGATGTCACCTTCTTCACCTCCGTCATGCGGTCTTTCTTCTCCGCGGCCTACATAGTCGGCCCGCCACTCGGCCTGTTCATCATGGCGAAGTACGGCTTTCGCCCGCTCTACCTGGGCATCACCGGCCTCTCGCTCCTAGCGGCGATCATCGGACGGTGGGGCCTGCGCTATGTTCCGCCGAAGGTGTCTCCCACCGCGACCCGCGGCAGCCGGGAGCGCGGAGCGCTCTGGCGGACGATCCGAGGCGCTTCCATGCCAGCCCGGACCTGGCTGCTGCTCGGCGTCGTGCTTGTCCTCAGCACCGTGAACCAGATGTTCAGCATCGACATCTCGCTGCACGTGACAAAGAACCTCGGGCAGAGCCCGCAGCTCGTCGGGTGGATGCTCGGGCTGGCGGCCGGGCTGGAGATACCCGTGATGATCGCCGCCGGGCGGATGGCCATGCGGGTGGGCCGAGGGCGGCTTGTCGGCGTGTCCGCGGTCCTCGCCACGGTGTCCTTCTGCCTGCTGCCGCTGGCGACTTCCCCGGCGGCGCTGCTCGCAATCGCGGCACTCAACGGCCTCTGGCAGGGGGTCGCGCTGAGCATCCCGATGGTCATGATCCAGGACGAGATCCCTGGCGGCGTGGGAATTTCGTCTTCGCTGTACGGCGCCGCCTTCGGGTCGGCGCAGATGATCGCAGGTGCGGTCACCGGCGTGACGGCATCGGCGCTTGGGTACGGGAACGTGTTCTGGGTGTGCGCCGGCCTGTCCGCCATCGCCGCACTAGGAATGCTTGCCCGCGCCGCGCTCGGCCGCCGGACCCGGCCGCAGCCCGCGCTTGGCGCCGGGTGAGCTGAGCGCGGCGTCGGCCGCACAACTCGCGAGCTAGTGCCGCAGCGCTTCGCGCACCCGTGCCAGGAAGGCGTCCTGCTCGCCGCGACCGGTCACCTTCATCCGCTCAAAGCTGCTGTCGAGCCTGACGTCGACGTAGAGATCACCCGCATCCTCGTGGAAATGAAGGAACGCCCGCGACCCCCGCGAGAAGTGACCGCGGTTGCGCTCGCGCAACTGCGCCAGCCCGCGTAGCTCACCCAGCAGTGCCTCCAGACGGTCGAGATCCGCCTGCGTTGCGTGCCGCACGCGTCGAGCATGACGTCGGACGTAGGGCCGACGCAACAGCCGACCGCCGACACGGAGGGTCCTGGCGACGTCTAGTGTTTGGACAGACCGAAGGGGAGTAGCTCCTCGACCACTGGTCGACATGCTGGCTCGGCGACGAGCCCGGTCAGTGGGTCTGCGGGAACCGCAGGCGGGCGAGACCTTCGTCACCAGTCATGCCGCTCGACATGGCCGGGACGAAGGCTGGCCCTTGCCCCGGCGGAGAGGACCGCAGTGAACCTGAGCGTATTGCTCGGCGTCTTCCCGGTGATCTTCCTGGGCGAGTTGCCAGACAAGACGATGTTCGCCTCGCTCGTGCTGTCCACGCGGGGCAGGCCGGTCATGGTCTGGCTTGGCGCAGCAGCGGCGTTCGCCGTCCACGTGGCGATAGCAGTCACCATCGGCGCAGCTTTGTTCGCGATCCTCCCGCACCGGGCCGTCGATGCCGCGGTGGCGGTGATCTTCCTCCTCGGGGCGGGCCTCGCCGTCCGTGAAGCACGGCACGAGCGCAAGCACGAGGATCGTGAGGAGCACCTCGTCGAGAGCCAGGCCCTTGGCCACCGGCGGGCGGCGCTGACCGCGTTCCTCGTGATCTTCATCGCCGAGTGGGGCGACTTGACTCAGGTACTGACCGTGAATCTGGCCGCACGCCTGCACTCTCCGCTCGCCGTGGCCATCGGGGCAGTGCTGGCCATGTGGGCGGTAGCGGCCCTGGCCGTGGTCGGCGGCCGCGGGCTACTGCGCTGGGTCAACGTCGTGATCATCCGATACGTGACCGCCGTGATCCTGATCGGCCTGGGCATTGCTGCTGGGGTCTACGCGATCGTCGGATGACCGGGGCACATTACCGGACGTGGATCGTCCGGACTAGGCGTTACCGTGCGGTTCATGACTGCAACCAACGATCCGGCCGACGAGGTTCGAGCCAATGAACTGGTGGCGGCGCAGTTCGGGCCGCACCGCTTCTACGCGGGCGAGGGCGGCGGCAGCGAGGAGTTCAAGAGCGCCCGGTTCGATGTAGCGGACCTGCGCGGCGCCCGGTTCACCGACTGTGACCTGACCGGCCTGACGATCAGGGACGGCTGGCTGGTGAACGTGCGCATCTCGGGCTACCTCAGCAACCTCGCGATCAACGACGTTGACGTGACCGACTTCGTCAGCGCGGAACTAGACCGGCGGCACCCGGAGCGGGTGCAATTCCGCGGCGTCCGCACCGCAGACGACTTCCGCGCGATGTGGCACACCATCGAGCGGCTGTGGGCGCAGGCAACTGAGCGAACTGCCCGGCTGCCGCAGTCGGCGCTGGCCGAGCAAGTCGACGAGGAGTGGTCGTTCGAGCAGACGCTGCGTCATCTGATCTTCATCACCGACGCATGGGCCAGCCGGACGGTGCTGGACGAGCCGAGGCCCTACCACCCGCTCGGCCTGCCGCAGAGCTGGTACCCAGACGCAGACGCGGCCGCGCTCGGCATCGACCTCGCCGCGCGGCCCGGCTACGCGGAGATCCTGGCTGCCAGGGCCGACCGGATGGCCGTCATGCGGCGCGTCGTGACCGGCCTGACAGACAACGGCCTGGGCCGGCTATGCCAGCGCTCGCCCGCTCCCGGGTATCCCGACGAGGAGCGGCCAGTGGCCGACTGCGTCGGTGTCGTCATGGACGAGGAGATCGAGCACTACCGGTTCGCCGTCCGCGATCTGGCCGTGCTGGAGGCCCGGTAGTCCTCATCGCCGAGCGAGATCAGCCCGGCGCCGGTGACGCGGTGTCCCGCCACGGTCTCGCCGCCTGAGCGGCAAGTCATAAAGCTGGCCAGTTGTCCTACATTTGGCTATGTTGAATTCGTGGCCCAGCTGTCAGCGCCAGTGCGCTCGAACTTGTCGGCTCAGGTTGCCGACCAGATCGTCGAGA
>JASHTT010000600.1 GCA_030040415.1 Streptosporangiaceae bacterium
CCCGACGACGCGCCGATGGTGACCCGCGACATGGTCAAGCACGCGAAGCCGGATCCCGATCTCTTCCTGGCAGCCGCGGCGCTGCTCGGCGTGGACCCGCGGCAGTCCTGGGTCGTCGGCGACAGCGTGTGGGACCTGCTAGCCGCCCAGCGCGCCGGCGCGCTCGGCATCGGGCTGATGTCGGGCGGGTACGGCCGCGAGGAGCTCGAGCGGGCCGGCGCGTACCGGGTCTACGCGGACCCTGCCGAACTGCTGGCCAGGGCCGACGAGGTCGGCGTCCGCGACCTGATCCCCGCGCTCGACGACCTGTGACCGCCGGCCGGCGCGGAACCGCCGGCCCGAACCGCCGACCGGCACGGAAACGCTCGCCGACGCGTAACCGCCGGCAAGGCGCGGAACCGCCGGTCAGCGGCGGACGCCGGTCGCCAGCAGGTGCGGGCCGAGGCCCATGAGCTCCGGCACGCGTTCGTGCGCGCGCGACGCCGCCAGCACGACCTCCCATGCGCTCTCGTCCGCCATCCGGTCGTCGATGTCCTGAAGAAGGAACGAGCCTCCCTCCACGCAGACCAGGTCAGCCACGGTGAGTCCGGCAGCCTGGAATTCCTCCCGGAGCTGCTCCGGCCGGTGCGTGAAGCCGCAGAAGGACCGGGGTCCAAGCGGCGGCAGCAGGCCGGTCCGCTCGACGCCGTCAATGAGCTCGGGTGCCTCCGGGTACTTCTCGTAAATCCGGTTGCGCAGCATGCCGTCCAGCCGCGCGGACCAGCGCGAGATAGCCGCGCCGAACACGGGTCCGCCCGGCCGGACGATCCGCGCGGCCTCGCGCAGGGCGCGGACCCGGTCGGCCCGATCCTCGAGGTGATACAGCGGCCCGAGCAGCAGTACCGCGTCCACGCTGGCGTCGGCCAGGTCCAGTGAGAGTGCGTCTGCTACGGCAGTCTGGATGGCTGTGCCGTTCCCGGCCATATCGCGCACCTGCTCGACGTGCAGCGGAACGATGTCGCGGTGCAGCACCCGGTGGCCCAGTCCCGCGAGCCACACCGTGTATCGCCCGGGGCCACCGCCGATGTCGGCGATTGTCGCCGGCGACGGCGGCAGTGCGCGCAGCACGATCTCCTGGGTCCGCTCGAACTCCAGGCGTCCCGCGCCGGTCCGGATGAGCCTGTCGGCCTCCTCTCCACGTTCGTAGTACTCGTGCATCGCGCGACGCTGCGCATCCTCGGTCATACCGCATCCTGACGGGTCATGGCCGCGGTGTGCACCTCAAATAACGCGCCGGGCTTAGTTGTCCCCAGGGCGTGCAATTGGCTAGCCGGCTAGTCCGCGGGCCGGCTAGCCCTCAGCCGTCCACCGCTGGTGGCGCGGGTTCCAGTCACCGTGTCCCGTGGTCTGGGTCAGCAGGCAGTGACCGAGCAGGAACTCGAAGAACTCGCCATCGGCGAAGCCCGGCGGCTCGCTGTCCAGTTCGCGTTCGGTGAGGAACTGCCTGGTGGCCATCGCGGCTACCGCCGGGTCGGTCACGTATTCCGCCCGGCCGGTGACGTAGAAGGCGTCCTCGTTCTGGTCGCTGGGGAACGAGTGCAGCGCGTAACGCGGGTCCCGGTGGAGGTCGTCTCGCTTAGGTGACGGGATCACGTGCGCCAGCAGGCGCCCTTCGGCCAGCAGCGGGGAGATCGGGTGCAGCCGCGGGCCGCCGTCCGGCCGGATCGTGGACAGATAGCCAAGGCCGATGCCGAACTGGTACAGCAGATCCCGACCTGGGCCCGCGAGGTCTGGTCGTGCGAGGGCGAGCTGTTCCCAGCTGACTTCAGTCTCCATGGCCGCATCCTGCCACGGCCGTAGCGCCAAGGATGCTGGTCCTTTAGGTAACAGAAGCAATGCCCTTGCGTTGTCGCGGGTACTGGATGTTACCGTCAAAGACAGCGCACGAGCACAGCGATCCAAGCCCGTGGAGGCTCCAGTGGCCCGCCCGACCACCAGCCGCGGAACCCGGCTGGTCTGCCGACGGCACATCGATCTGCTGCGCGTATCCAGCGCCATCTGTCGCTCCTTCTGCTGATCCGGGCACTCCGGCATCGCCGGCTCGCCTGGGTCCACGCCGCGATCCCATCTCAGTCGCGCACGCCCAGCAGAAGGAACGACCACCATGCCAACCCAGTCCCAGCGTGGCCAGGGCCAGTGGGCCCTTGGCCATCATGAGCCGCTCAACGCGGCCGAACGTTTCAAGAAAGACGACGGCGGCCTCAACGTCCGTGACCGGATCGTGAACCGCTACGCACATCTCGGCTTCGACTCCATCGACCCCACCGACTTGCGCGGCAGGTTCCGCTGGTGGGGCCTGTACACGCAACGCAAGCCCGGCATCAGCGGTGGCAAGACAGGCGCACTCGAGGACTCCGAGATCGAGGACGGCTACTTCATGATGCGGGTGCGGATACCCGGCGGCCAGCTTCAGGCCCGTCAGATCCGCGCCGTCGCCGACGTGGCTAAGGAGTACGGCCGCGACCTGGCCGACGTCACGGACCGGCAGAACGTCCAGTTCCACTGGATCAGGATCGAGGACGTTCCGGACATCTGGGCCAGGCTCGAGGAAGCAGGCCTGTCCAGCCAGGAAGCCTGCGGTGACGTGCCGCGGAACATCCTGGGCTGCCCGGTGGCAGGCCTCGCGGCTGCCGAGGTGCTGGACGCCACTGCTGCGCTGCGCGCGACCGAGGTCGTCGCGACCGGCGACCAGGAGCTGGCCAACCTGCCGCGGAAGTTCAAGACGTCGATCTCTGGCTGCGCGCTGCAATGCACGCCCCACGAGGTGAACGACGTCTCGTTCGTCGGCGTCACCGGTCCGGACGGGGCACCCGGCTTCGACCTGTGGGTAGGTGGCGGGCTGTCGACAAACCCGATGCTGGCGCAGCGGCTCCGCGCGTTCGTGCCGTCCGGTCAGGTGGCTGAGGTCTGGCAGGCTGTAGCGCTGCTGTTCCGCGACTACGGCTACCGGAGGTTGCGCAGCCGCGCCCGGCTGAAGTTCCTCGTCGCCGACTGGGGCGCGGATCGGTTCCGCGAGGTTCTTGAGCAGGAGTACCTGGGCCGCTCGCTCACCGACGGCCCAGCCCCGCCCGCCCCTGCGCCTGGCTCGCGCGACCACGTCGGCGCGCACCGCCAGCACGACGGCCGGTACTACGTCGGCGTCGCGCCGCACACCGGCCGCACTTCCGGCACCCAGCTCTGGCAGCTCGCCGATCTTGCCGAGGCGTACGGCTCGGGCAGGGTTCGCACGACGGCGGAGCAGAAGCTGCTGGTCCTCGACGTAAGGGAACGGGACGTCCCAGAGCTGACCGCAGAGCTCGCCGGCATCGATCTTCAGGCCAGCCCGAACGTGTTCCGCCGCGGGACGATGGCCTGCACCGGGATCGAGTTCTGCAAGCTCGCGATCGTTGAGACCAAGGGCCGCGCCCGCCACCTCTATACCGAGCTGGCCCGGCGAATGCCCGACTTCGACACGCCTGTGACGATCAACGTCAACGGCTGCCCCAATTCATGCGCGAGGTTCCAGCTGGCCGACATCGGCCTCAAGGGCTCGATCGTCGACGGCGAGGAGGGCTTCCAGGTACACCTCGGCGGCTCGCTCGGCTCGGAGCCCGGCTTCGGCCGCAAGTTGCGCGGGCTGAAGGTGACCGCCGACGAGCTGCCGGACTACGTGGAGCGGCTGCTGCGCAGCTACCAGGCCGACCGGGCCGACGGTGAGTCGTTCGCTGGCTGGGTCCGGCGCGCTGACCCGGAGTTGCTGTCGTGACCGGGGAACGGCAGGTCCCGTTCTACTGCCCGTACTGCGGCGAGGAGAACCTGCGGCCGGCCACCGACGACACTGGTAGCTGGGAGTGCCGCGCCTGCGCCCGCGGCTTCAGCCTGACGTTCGTCGGCGTGCTGCGGCCGGCGCCGCGGGACGCGCTGTCCTGGCCAGCCCGATGAGCGCCCTCGTCCACGCGGACGCTGTGCTGCCGGATTCCCCCGGTGGTTCCGCGGCCCGGTACCCGGTGGCGCTGTCCATGGCTGGCCGTCGCGCTGTCGTGGTCGGTGGCGGCCACGTCGCGCTGCGCCGTGTTCGCGGCTTGCTGGAGTCCGGCGCCCACGTCGTGGTGATCGCGCCCGAGGTCCGCGCGGAGCTAGCCGGGCTGCCCGTGACCGTGCTGCGCCGCCGCTATCGCGACGGCGACCTGTCCGCCGCCTGGCTCGCGCACGCGGCGACCGACGATCCCGCGGTCAACACGCGGGTCGCGGCCGAAGCGGAGCGGAACAGGATCTGGTGCGTCCAGGCTGGCGACGCGGTCGCGTCGCCAGCCTGGACGCCGGCCGTGACCCGGCATGGCGACATCTCCGTCGCTGTCACCGCGGGCGGGGATCCACGTCGGGCGCAGCGGCTACGGGCCGCGATCGCGGTCGCGCTGGCGGA
>JASHTT010000601.1 GCA_030040415.1 Streptosporangiaceae bacterium
CACGGGAGCATGGCGATCGGCAGGATCTCGCTCGACAGGCTGCCGAGTTCGCTGAGCGCGTTGGGCGCGAGTGCGTACGCGAAGCCGGCCACTAGCTGGCTGCCTGGAGTGCCGATGCCGAGCCGGGCAGCGAGCCTGACGACGCCGAGGAACGCCGCGGCGAGGATCGCGCTGATCCACAACCGCTGCGCTACCCAGCCGGGCACCGCGATCGCCTTGCAGAGCAAGAAGAACGGCCCTATCGGGAACAGGTAGCCGACGGCCTGGTCTTGCAGGAAGCCGAACTGCGCTGGGTCCCACATCTGCAGCGCGCGATCCAGGAACCCGGCGGGGTTGACCGCCATGTCGATCTTGGTATCGGCTATCAGGTTGCCGGGATGGCTGACGAACGCCAGCGCCGCCAGCACGAGGCAGCAGCCGGCGAGGATCAGCCAGCGCCGCAGGCGTTCCGGTCGGCTGGCCGCGTCCTGCGCCGGGATCCAGCTGGCCGGCCTCTGCTGGGCGGCCGGGCCCGCCGTCCCGGGCTCGCGCGCGTCCCGGTCGGGTGCCTCGATCACGACGGCCTACCGCTACGGCTAACGGCAGCCGCGAGGAGATCGGCCATCATCCCCGCGCTGCGATCCCAGTCGAACCTGCTAGCCCAGGCGCGGCAGGCCGCGGCGACCTCTGCACGGCGGCCAGGGTCTGCCAGTTCCTTGACTGCGCGCTCGACGACGTCCTCGATCGGCTCACCGGCGCCGGCCAGCCAGCCCGTCTCCCCGTCCCTGACCGCGTCGCGCAGCCCGTCGACGTCGTAGGCAACCGTTGGGACGCCGAGCGCCGCCGCTTCCAGCACGCAGAGGCCCCAGCCCTCGCCCTGCGATGTGTTCAGGTGCAGCAGCGACCCCGCCACGACCGACTTCTTCTCGTCTTCGGCCAGGAAGCCGCGAAGCCGGACGACGTCGGCCAATCCCCGGTCGGCCACCTGCCTGGCCAACGGCACGGCGGCTGGCCCCCGGCCTATCACCTCGATGCTGACGCCGCTGTCTGCCAGCCGCGCGGCTACGTCCAGCACCCGTTCCGCGCGCTTGTGCCAGCTCAGCCGGCCCACCCAGGTCAGCGTTGTTTTCGGTTCGGCGCGGGCGTTGCCGCCGTCGGCGCCCGGCGTCGCGACGGCGGCATCGGGGTGCAGCCCATTCGGCACCACGTGCACGGGACCGCGCCAGCCGAGCCTGGTGCGCATGGCCTGGACCGTCGAGGCCGATACCGCGACGCACTCCTGCCGCCGATAGGTCCAGCGCGACACCGGGCCCTCGAGCAGCCGGCCAAGCGTCGCGACCGGCGCCGGGAAGTGCACGCCGAACTGAGCGTCGTGCACATGGTGCAGGATGCACAGGATGGGAACGCGCCGCGGCAGCACCCACGGCGTGAAGAACGGGATGCCGCAGTGGCAGTCCAGGACGGCGTCGAACGAGCGGCGGTGCACCGCCAGCCAGCCCAGTATCCGCGGGTACACGGTCAGCCGCCCGCCGCGCCGCACGACCAACACGCCGTCCCGCCATTCTTGACGTGACTGGCCGTCCGCCCTGGCGGTCAGGAAGGTGACCTGCGCTCCCCTGCGCACCAGCCCGCGGGCCATCTCCCAGGCGTACTGTTCGGCCCCGCCGGCATCTGGGTGCCAGATATCACGCCAGTTCGCTATCGCGACGCGCAGGCCGTCTACAGGCGGCTGGCCGCCGGCAGAACGGGCTTTCCGGGAGTCGCCTCCCGGCCGGGGATCACGGCGCGGCACAGTCATCCAGGTACCGGGTAGAACGGCATCGGATAAGCGGTACTCGACGGATTGAGCACGCCCATCGTGATGCCGGACACGCACCCCGGCCGCCCGGAAGCCAGGCTGGTCAGTGTTGCCGTGCGGCCGACGCCGGTCGCCGGAAGGTATACCTCGTGGCTGCCTGCCGGGACCGCTGCGCGGTGGCTGGTGCCGTCGAAACTGAACGCCAGCGTCGTGGCCGGCCCTCGGTAAGCCAGCTCGGCCACCCAGACCCAGTCGTACGGCGCGTATACCGGGACGCTGGCCGGTTGCGTCGTCACCTGCCAGCAGCCCTTGTCAGCGGCCGCCGGGCGCGTCGACGAGCCGACGTCAACGGCGGGCAGCAGCCTGCCGAGGCTGTCGAACATCAGCAGGGCGGGGAAGACACCGGCCGGCTGCTGCGCAGTCCAGGTGAGCGGGCTGTGGGCAGGCACCAGCGGCGCTATGACCTTGCTGGTGTAGGCATCCTGCCCGAGCAGCGTGGGGTCCATCAGGTTCGAGGGCAGCGGCGAGTTGACGATCGCCGCGCCGCCGGGCAGCTGGGTTGCCGCCTCCTTGACCGCGGCGACCGCGGTGGCGATGTAGGAGCTGTTGGCGGCTGCCACGGGTGCCGTGTCGTGCTGGTAGGTAGCACCGGACCAGAACGCGCCGGCGAGGAAGCAGCAGGTGAGCACGCACAGCGCGACCGTGCGTGCAAGCCGATAAGGCAGCACAGCACGGTAGACGCCGCCTTCGACGGTGCTGGCCTCGCCCGTGACTGGCAGGTATGCCAGGCCGACGCAGAAAGCCAGTAGCGGCGCCGAGTCGGCCAGGTAATGCAGGTCCATGCCGAGGAATACCGGGCTCAGCACGCTCACCCTGGACAGCACGACGGGCAGCATGTCCGCGACGATGAGCCAGCCGGCCAGGATGACCCAGGCGCGCCAGGCGTGCCGTCGGTACCACAGGCTGACCGCCACTACCAGCCCAGCCACTACCCAGCTGAGCTGCGTCAGCACCGGGACCTCGACCGCGAACGCGTAAGACCCGGCCGCCGCGTCCCAGTGCCAAGGTCCGCCGAGCGCGCCGGGTATAAAGCTGACCCGCAGCAGCGTCGACGCAAACGCCAGCACCCCCGAGAACAGGCCCGGCCTCCCCGGCTGCTGTGCCGACGTCTCCAGCTGGGTCACGAAGATCGCCAGGTAAGCCGCGGCGAGCACCCCGTACGCGAGCCAGGCGCGCCGGTAGCTCCGCAGCGCCCGCGCTGACGCTGCACGCCAGGTTCCTGGCACGAAGAACCCCGACGTGACGGCGAAGAGCACGAACGGAACGAGCAGCCCCGGTTCGCCGAACAGCATGCCGACGGCCTGCCAGGCGGTAGCGACCCCGACATGCCGCAGCCGCCCGGTGCGCAAGTACATGAGATGGGCCGCCAGCGCCATGAAGATCGCGAGTTGCAGCGGCAGCCAGAGCAGCGTGGTATCCCAGAACGACAGGCCGGGGATGGTCAGCGGCGTGAAGGCGTAGATGGCCAGTGGGACAAGAATCGCCGGGCGGTTCCCGAAAGCGATGCGGAGCAGGCGTAGCAAGGCCAGGCTCGCGGCCGCGATGAGCGCGAGATTCACGATCGAGCTGAGCGTCCAGTCGTACATCGAGATCCGAACCAGCACCCAGGCAACGGCGAGGCCGCCGGGCATCAGGTGGCCGCCGTCTATGGTCATCAGGTACGACCAGTCGAGCTTGCCGGCGTATGCCTGATCCAGAATCAGGAAGTCGTCCTGGCGGAAGTAGAAGTGCCCGAGCAGGCCGGCCTTCCACCACACCTCGACCACGATCAGTGTGAACGCGATCAGCGTTACGGCATTACGCCTGATCCACTCGGTGGCCTCGGTCGGGCTCTGCGGGCTCGCGGCCGCAGGAA
Source organism: Streptosporangiaceae bacterium (assembly GCA_030040415.1). Lineage (GTDB taxonomy): Bacteria > Actinomycetota > Actinomycetes > Streptosporangiales > Streptosporangiaceae > JAJYUU01. Next base: position 3,693 of record JASHTT010000601.1, read on the forward strand.
GCTGCTCGGTTTGCGTCACGTTCCCTCGCCAGGTGCTTGCGACGCCCGGTTCGTGACTGACAGGCTACGCGCCTCGTGGACGGCCGGCGGCTGACGGCGCATCGCCAGCCAGATGCCGGCGACCTCGGTGAACGAGCCGGCGCCATGCCGCCAGACGGAGAATCTCGATCCGGGCACGTCCCGCCAGGTGACCGGGATCTCGACGGGCTCGGCACCCAGCCGTCGGCAGCGCGCCAGCAGCTCGATGTCGAAAGCGAAGCCGGTGGCAGCCAGGCTGCTCGCCGCGGCCCTGGCCAGCGGGCCCGCGAAGAACTTGAACCCGCACTGGGTGTCGGTCATGCCGGGCATGACACCCCGTGCGCACGCGCGGAACACGGCGGCGCCGGCCTTCCGCACGAGACTGTGCCTGTCCTGCACGTCGGAGTTCGGGTGCGCTCTCGACCCGGTGACAACCTGGCTTCCGGCGCGCAGCAAGTCCACCGCGACGTCGAGAGCCGACAGATCGGTCGCCATGTCGCAGTCGCAGAACCCGACGTACTCCGCTCGGGTCGCCAGCAGCCCGGCGCGCACTGCGGCGCCCTTTCCCGGACGGCTGCAGGTCAGCAGCCGCACGGGCACCGGGCCCGGCGGCCAGTCGTGGACGAACTGCGCGGTCCCGTCGGTGCTGGCGCTGTCGACGACGATGACGGACACGCCAGGCGGCAGGGTTGCGGCCTTAGCGCAGAGGGCTGCCAGGCCGACGGGCAGCCTGGACTGCTCGTTCCTGGCCGGCACTACGATCTCGAGCCAGGGCGCTGGCAGCTGGCGGGGTTCGCTAGTCACGGGGGCATCGGCGGGTCGCTCCCGTCATGGGGAGGCTTGCGGTAGACGAGCTCAGCGCGTGCCGTAGTTGTACAACTGCGTATTCGCCGGCTTGCCGTTCGCGACACCCTGGAGCAACGCACCCGTCCCGAGCCCGGCCCCAACGGCGAGCACGACACCGATGGCGATCGCGATCAGCAAGGCGCGCATGAGCGGTTCCTCCCGGGTCGTTTCGGCAGCTTACTGCGAACTGGGCTCCTGGGGCACTCTGTATACCACCAATCCGGCTCCCGCATAAGCCACCTGGCAGCCCGGCAGCCTGGACAGGAACGGATACCGGCCGATCGCCGGCCCGAACCCGGCGTCCACGAGCACGTAGCGGTAACCGCGCGCCTGCAGTACGCGTGTCAGCGGTCCGCGGCCGGTGACCGCCCGGTTGACCGCGATCGCGGCCGGGCTCTCCGGCGGCAGGATCACACTGCCCACCTGCACGCCGTCGTTCCAGGTCACCGGCCGGTCGAGGAGCCGTGGCCAGGGGTCGAGCATGGCCTCGCCGTCGTTCCAGCCGAACCTGCGGTACGCGGCCCAGGGCAGCACCAGCACGCTGCCCGGGTGCGGATCGGTGTCGATGACCCGGCGGGCAGCCAGCCAGCTGGCCGGGTATTCCACCGGCCGTAGCCGGCCGGCCGCCCCGAACGCCAGGCCCGGCAGGAACAGCACGGGCGCCACGACGAGCGCCACTGCCAGGATCGCCCGGCTCTCCGCCAGCGCCGCCGGGCGCCGGAGCCGCAGCACCCAGCCGACGGCAAGGCCGAGCCCCGCCGCTTCGGCCAGCGCGAGCGGCGCGACGAACTGCTGACCGTCGCGCAGCACGGCGAACCCGGGCCAGAACTCGATCATGGACTTGAGCAGGTCACGTCCGGGCGCGAAGGCGCCCAGCAGCGCGAGCACCAGGCCGGCCACCGCGGCCGGGCCGAGCCCGGGCCATCGGCCGCGGCCGAGGATCGCGAACCCGCCGAGGGCTACCAGGACGACGGCGAGCCAGAGCATGGACACCAGACCGCCGTAGCCGGCCGGCACCGTCTGAGAGTTCCACATTCCGCCGAGCATGAGCAGGCTGCCCACCGTGCCGAACGGGGTGTCGGCCCTTGCCGCGAATAGCCCGACGGCTGCCGGGCTGGTGTGCACCTGGCGGGCTAGTGACGGGATCAGCCACGGCAGGCTCAGCGCACACAGCAGGCCGACGGTCACCGCCGTGGTCGTGGCCCGGGCCCTGGCACCCCCCCGCTGCAACGCCGCCGCCGGTACCGCGACCAGCCCGGCGATGCACATGGCGGCGAAGCCGCCGACCGCGGCAGGCAGCAGCGCGACGAACAGCCTGCCCGACTTGCTGGCCAGGCTGCGCGCCGGCCTCGCCAGCGCGGTCAGCACCCAGGGCAGGGCCGCGTAGCCGAGCAGCAGCGCCCACTGGCCGATGAGCAGCCGTTCCGCCACAAACGGGTTCCAGGCGTAGCAGACGCCGGCGGCCAGCCTGGCCAGCCAGTGCTGCCCGGCAAGCAGCCTGGCCGCGCCCGCGCAGGCCAGCACGAAGATGCCGACCAGGATGCACTTCTGCACCACGTCGGCTGGCAGCAGCTGGGCCAGCGCCGTGACGACGGCGTCGCTCGGCACCGCCCTCGGCAGTTCGCCGGTGAGCCCGAACATCGCGCTGTCGAAGCGCGGCGACGGCACGAAGACCATGTCGTAGCTCAGCAAGTAGCCGGGCGCGAGACCAGGCCCTATCGCGAGCAGCCCGAGGAGCAGGCCGACCCCGGCGGCCCACGTTCCCGTACCGAACGGAAACCGGCGCGGCGCGGCAGGCTGGCCAGACTCCTGCGGGTCTGCTCGCGCCGTGGATTCCTGGCGGCGAGCGGGCTCGACCGTCACCCGGCAAGCTCCGCGCGGAGCACCGCACCCAGCTCCCAGCACGCCTGCAGGTCCGCCTTGCCCGGCGTGCCGGTCACGGTCACCGGGGGGCTGATCTCCCGCCAGGCCAGCCCGGTGGTGATCGAGTGGGCGGCGCGGACGGCGCCACCCGTGTCGCTGCCGCCGTGCACGTACAGCCCGTACGGCCGCCGCTTGGTGGCCTCCAGGCACGGATAGTAGATGCCGTCGAAGAAGTGCTTCAGCGCGCCGGAGATATAGCCGAGGTTGGCCGGCGTCCCGAGCAGGTAGCCGTCGGCGGCCAGGACATCTACCTCGCTTGCCGTCAAGGCGGGCCGGACGACGACGTCCACGCCCTCGACCTCCTCGGCGCGCGCGCCGGCCGCCGCCGCCTCGAACATCGCCTGGAGGTTCGGGGACGGCGTGTGATGAACGATCAGCAGGGTCGGCATTACCGCCGAGCTTAGACGCAGCGACCGGCCCGTCCGCGGCAAGCCAACCAGGGGCAGCTGGCCGCCTTGGCGCGTCGGCTACGGTGGCTGGATGCGCAGCGTAACCGGCACCCGGCCTGGCGTCGGCCTGATCGCCGCGTGCGTGCTGGCCGATGTCTGCTGTGTGCTGGCGTTCGTGGCGATCGG
>JASHTT010000602.1 GCA_030040415.1 Streptosporangiaceae bacterium
GAGATGCTGGTCAGCTCCGGGATTCCCGCGTAAGTGACGCTGGAGACGTTGGAAAGCTGCTGGCCACTCTCGATCGACAGCGCCAGCGAGGTCGATTGCGTCGTGGGAGCGATCCCGGGGATGCCGATGGTGATCTGGGTGGGCGTGATGCCCAAGATGTCGAAGTCCTGCGAGAACCCGACGCCGGCCGGTCCCACATTCGCGTACTCGAATGTGAGGAAGTTGAACCCGGAGCCGGTGATGACGTCGACCGACGTCCCGTTCTCGCTGGCATATGCCGGGCTCACCGAGGTGATGGTCGGCGCCGGGGCGTAGTCGTACTCCTCCGGGGCCGGCACGATCTCGCAGTCGCACCCGGCCGGCGCGGTAAAGGTGCCGTTCGGACTGAATTCGATCGGCCCGGCATAGGCCGGGAGTATCGCCGGTCCCGAGCTGACTCCTGCTGGCGTTTCCACCTTGACGGCCACCGCGCAGATGCCCTGTGCGGAGCTGACCGCACAGTTGCCGTCACTGGCCGGAACCTTGACGCGGATCTCGTTGCCGTTGTCCAGCACGGTGAATCCCGATCCGAGGAACTGGTCCCCGAAGCTGACTCCCTCGGCACTCGTGAAGCCCGAGCCGACGATGTCTACCGTGTTGCCGCCGGCCGCCGGGCCGTTTGGCGAGCTGATGTAGTCGACGACTGGCTCGCCAGAGGCGGTAGCCGTGTACTCGAAAACTGACGCCGCGGTCAGCGCGCTCGACTGGTGCGGGCTGCCAGCGGTCACGACCGTGACGTCCGCCCGGCCGCCCACACCGGCTGCCGCGTCACTCGTGGCGTAGTAGGCGGGGACGTCGACCTCGATCGCCGTGGCCGACCAGCTGACTACCGTCGCGCTCACGTTGCCGAAGAACACCGAGCCCGTCGCGGAGCCGAAGTTCGACCCGTTGATCGTCGTGGTCCCGCCGCCGGTGACCGATCCGGAATCCGACGACAGCGAGGTCACCTGCGGACGGGGGGCCGCGCTGGTGCCAGCCGCCGCCGTGCACAGCTGCGCCGCCAGCCCGGGGTCGCCGTTGGCGTCGGTGACGCGCGGCGTTCCTAGCCCGGTGGCAAGGTCATAGCCCTTCCCTGCGGACCAGTCCACCGATCCGTTGTAGGACACGCCCAGGTTGTCGTTGTTCCCCTGCGTTATGTCGTTGAACGCGTCTGCATAGTCGGTGGACGAGCTGGAAGCCACCTGGTACAGCAGCGGGTCGGCGAAGCCGACGCCGTTGGTCAGGCCGCTGCAGCCGCTCGACCCGTTGATCTCGGCGAGCATCCCGGCCCATAGCGGCGCGGACAGCGACGTCCCGCCGATCGGTGTCCAGAACCCGTCGTAGTAGATCGTCGCGCCGCTCTGCGGATCGGCCAGCGCGCTGACGTCAGGCGTCTCCCGGCAGGTCGTGCCCGCGGGCAGCGTCGTGGGCAGCCCCTGAAGATGGAAGGTGTCGGCAGCGCCGGACGGGTCGTTGCTGCACGCCTCGTCGGCGGACGTCTGCTGTACCGCCATCGAGTCCTGCCACGGTGGCATGGCCCAGGCCTCGGAGATGCCGCCACCGCCGGCGCCGCCGGTGGTGCCGTTGTTCCAGACGGTCTCGGCCGGGGGCTCGGAGGCATCGGTGATCGTGGTGCCGCCCACCGAGGTCACGTACGGCTGGCTGGCCGGATCGCCGACGGACAGGTCGGCCGCAATGGGGCTCGACGCGTGCTGGGAGCAGCCGTCGGAGCCGTCGTCGCCAGCCGAGGCGAACACTGTCTGACCCTGCGCCGCGGTCTGCTCGAAGATCTCGTTCTCCACCTGCAGGACGCCCGGTGCTCCTTGCTGCAGCGTCGTCTCGCACAATCCCCAGCTAGTCGAGATCTGGCTGGCGTCGTCAGCATTGGCTATCGCGTTGTAGTTGTCGAGGAAGCCGAACGGGTACAGGCTCGGAGCCTCGAAGACGTGGATCTTCGCGCCCGGCGCCATCGCCATGGCGGACTCAACGTCCAGCGCAGCCTCGGCGCTGCCCGGGCCAGTCCCCGCCCCTCCGTCGACCTTGGTCACCGTGACCTGGCTGGTGTGGCTCGTGCCGAAGTAGCACTTGTCGAACGTCGCGATGTCCGACATCAGGAACGGCTCGGCCTCGAAGATGTCGATCGTCTGGCCCGCCGCCAGGTCGTCCGAGGCGTACAGCGGGTCAAGCCCGTAAGACGCAGCTATCTGCTGATCTGTGAGCCCGCCGAACGTCCCTGCTGTTGACAATGCCGCGCTGCAGGCGACCGGACCGCCGTCGGACGTGGCGGGCTTGGCAACGCCGGCTGCCGTGGTGTGCGCATGCTTGGTCGGCAGTGCAAGGCTGCTCTGCTCCTGAACGAGATTGTCGAGGCCGACGACCGTCTCTACATCCCTGGCGATCTGCCCCGGCAGCCGGACCACCGACGTCGTGGCCTGGCCGAACTTGCCGCTCGCGAGCCGCACGCGGCGCAGCCCGGTGTGGAAAGCCGCCTCGATCCTCGCGGCCGTTCCCTTGAAGCTGACGAGCAGGCGGTTCGCGGACACCCCGCTGACGGTGAGGCCGTCATCCTTGAGCTGGCGCACCACGCCGGCTACCGCCGAAGAACTCGGGCCGAACCGGCCGGCGAACTGACCCTTGCCCAGGTAGTGCTGGAATGCCGGCGACCGTGGATTGGACACCTCATCGATGAACGCGGTCGCCGCCGCGGGATGGCCCAGCTTCAGCGCGACCGCACCGGTCAGGGTGGCCGTGCTGTTCACGGGTCCGACAATCCGTGCGCCAGCTGGCAGCTTAGCTTCTGCGGCGACCTTGACTAGCCGCGGCTGCACAGCCTGCCGGGACGCGGCTTGCGCTACCTGCGCGGCCGGAATGGACATTGCCAAGGCGCTGGTCAGAGCCGCTGCCCCGACAAGAAAACGCCGGGGCAGAACGGCCCGGCCGGACAAGAGATGTGCTCTTGCGTTGATGTGTTCGTGCGACCTGCTTCGCCTAGCTGACATGATTCCTCTCCCGTAATCCGCTAGCGATCGGTCGGCGCCCAGGCAGCGCCGCGCACGTTGACGGGCAGCTCATCGCGTGTCAGCAAGCGCGCGCAACTGTCTGGGTGGTACACGACTGGGGCCCATGGCCGCTCAAGTCCAAATCGCGCCGCCAGGGTAGATAATGTTGCCTGGCTGTCGTCGCGGTCAATAGCAGATACAAAGGCCGGCCCGGTATTCCTAATGGAATACCGGGCCGGCCGTTTAACTAGGGTGCCGTGTCAGGAACTCGGTGTGACCGGTTTCGATGATGCCGGGAGGCCAGCCCCCAGCTTGTTGACGGCTTGCACGGTGAGCGTCCACGAGACCCCGGCAGCGAGCTTGCTGACGACGGTCTTTGTGGTGCTCGCGGAGACCTTCACGACGACCGACTTCTGGCCCTTGGCCGTGGCCGTGATCTGGTATCCGGTGATCGCGCTGCCGCCGTTGTCGGCCGGCGCCGCCCAGCTGACAACCGCCGACTTAACGGCTGCCTTAGCCGCGACGTCCGTCGGGGCAGCTGGCGTGCTCGTGACGTAGGTGAAGGTCACGGCGTTGTTGACCGCGCTCCGGGGCTTACCCACCAGCGTTCCGCCGTTGGTGGTGATGGTGATGTCGACCTTCGTGCCCGCCTTGCCAGGCGGCGCCGCGACGATGATCTCACCGCTCGGGCCGCTCTCCGGCGCCAACTCGACCGTCGTCGCCGGCGTGCTGCCGAAGTCGATGGCGGTGACCTCGGAGTCGAGCTGGCCCTGGATCGTCACCAGCGTGCCGCCGTGCGCCGGACCCGACGCTGGGCTGCTCGAGGTGAGGACTGGCTGGCCAGCGTAGGCGAGCTGGAGCGTGTCGACCTTGGGGTCGGGCGCGCTGCAGCCGCTCACGCTGCAGACCTCGACGTCGCTCGGGAAGATGTAGCCCGAAGGAATGACCACCTTGAGCGACGTATCGGTCTGGTCAGAGATTGTCGTCGAGATCGTGTAAAGGAAGTTGAGCGAGCCCTGAACCTGGAACTCGACGTAGCTCACGTCCGACAATCCCTCGCCGTCGATCGTCAGGCTGCCTGGGTCCGCCTGGGCGGCCAGGTGCCTGGAGATGCTGGTCAGCTCCGGCGTCCCGGCATAAGTGATGCTGGAGACGTTGGAAAGCTGCTGGCCACTCTTGACCGACAGCGGCATCGGGCCCGGCTCCGTGGTGGGGGAGACCGGCGGGACGTCGAAGGTGATCTGGGTGGGCGTGATGCCCGCCAGGTTGAAGTTTTCAGAGAAGTTGACACCAGCCGTGCCCACGTTCACCCATTGGAACGTGTCCAGGTTGAACCCGGAGCCGGTGATGACGTCGACCGACGTCCCGTTCTCGCTGGCGTACGCGGGGCTCACCGACGTGATGTGCGGTGCGGGAGCGTAGTCGTACTCCTGCGGAGCCGGCACGATCTCGCAGCCGCAATTAGCCGGCGGGACGAAATCCCCGTTCGGCTGGTACTCGATCGGCCCTTCGTATGCAGGCAGGATCGCCGGGCCGGAACTACTGCCCGCTGGCGTCGTCACCGTGACCGCCACGGCGCAGATTCCTTGCGACGAACTGACGGCGCACTTGCCGTCGCTCGCCGGAACCTTGACGCTGATCTCGTTGCCCTGGCTGCTCACGCTGAACGAGGTGGCCGCCACGTCGCCGAAGCTGACACCGGTCGCTCCGGTGAAGCCCGACCCCACGATGTGCACCGTGTTGCCGCCTGCGGTCGGGCCGTTGGACGAGCTGACATAGTCGACCGTCGGCCCCAAGGTTGGCGACACGTAATCGAACACGGAGTCCGCGTCGAGCGCGCTCGAGAGGTGCTGGCTGCCAGCTGTGACGACCGTGACGTCCGCGCGCCCGCCGACAGTCGACGCTGTTCCGTCGGGTGTGTAGAAGGCTGGCGTGAAGACCGTGATCGAGGTGCTTGTCCAGACATCCACGCTCGCGCTGACGTTGCCGAAGAAGACCGAGCCCGGCGTGCTGCCGAAGTTCGACCCGTTGATCGTCACTGTCCCCTCGCCCTGGACGGACCCGCTGTCCGGCGACAGCCCGGTCACCTGCGGTCGCGGGACCGCGCTGGTGCCGGCCGCCGCCGTGCACAGCTGGGCGTCGAGCCCGGGAGCGCCGTTGGCGTTGGTGACGCGAGGCGTGCCGAGCCCGCTGGCAAGGTCGTAGCCCTTCGCTGCCGGCCAGTCCACGGATCCGTTGTAGGTGACATTGAGGTTGTCGTTGTTGCCTACGGTTATGTCGTTGAACGCGTCCGCGTAGTCGGCGGACGAGCTAGACGCGACCTGGTAGAGCAGCGGGTCGGCGAAACCGACGCCGTTGGTCAGGCTGCTGCAGGAGCTGGAGGCGTTGATCTCGGCGAGCATCGCGGCCCACAGCGGGGTCGACGACGACGTGCCGCCGATAGGCGTCCAGAACCCGTCGTAGTAGATCGTTATGCCGCTCTGCGGGTCTGCCAGCCCGCTGACGTCCGGCGTCTCCCGGCAGGTCGTGCCCGCAGGCAACGTGGTGGCCACGCCCTGCAGGTGGAAGGCGTCGGCATTGCCCGACGGGTCGTTGCTGCACGCTTCGTCGGCCGACGTCTGCGCCACGGCCGCCGAGGTCTGCCACGGCTGCATGGGCCAGACCTCCGAGATGCCGCCACCGCCGGCGCCGCCGGTGGTGCCGTTGTTCCAGACAGTCTCGGCCGGGGGCTCGGACACGTCGGTCATCGTGGTGCCGCCCACCGAGGTCACGTACGGCTGGCTCGCCGGGTCCAGGACGGACAGGTTGGCCGGCGTAGCAGTCGACGCGTGCGAAGCGCAGGAGTCGGAGCCGTCGTCGCCGGCCGCGGCGAAGACGGTCTGGCCCTGCGCGGCGGTCTGCTCGAAGATCTCGTTCTCCACCTGCAGCACGCCTGGCGCGCCTTGCTGCAGGTCGGTCTCGCACTGACCCCAGCTGGACGTCACCTGGTTGGCGTCGTCCGCGACCGCTATCGCGTTCCAGGTGTCGAGCGGGCCGAACGGGTCGTCCATGTTCGGGCCCTCGAACACGTGGATCTTCGCACCGGGGGCTATGGCGGAGACGTCCTCGACGTCCAGCGCTGCCTCCGCGCTGCCCGGGCCGGTCCCCGGCCCGCCGTCTACCTCGGTCACCGTGATCTGGCTGGTGTGGCTGGTGCCGAAGTAGCACTTGTCGAACGTCGCGATGTCCGAGATGTCGAACGGCTCGAGCTCGTAGACGTCGATGGTCTGTCCCTTGCCCAGGTCACCTGAGGCGTACAGCGAGTCGAGGCCGTAGGCCTGCGCGACCTGCTGATCGGTGATGTAGCTGTAACCGGCCAGTGACGACGCGAGACCGCCGCAAGCGACCGGGCCGCCGTCGGACGTGGCGGGCTTGGCAGCCTTGGCGGTGGCGGCGTGACCGTCCTTGGTGGACAGGGCCAGGCCGTTGGTCTCCTTGACCAGCTGGTCGAGGCCGACGACCGCCTGCACGTAGTGGGCGATCGATCCGGGCAGGCGGACGGCGGTCGTGGTGTACTGGCCGATCTTGCCGCTGGTGAGTTGCACCCGGCGCAGTCCGGTGTGGAAGGCAGCCTGCACGTCCGCTGCCGTTCCCTTGAAGTTAATGAGCAGGCGGTTGGCGGACACGCCGCTGACGGTCAGGCCGGCGGCCTTCAGCTCGCTCTCGACGGCCGCTACCGCCGATGAGCTCGGGCCGAACAGCTTCGTGAACTGACCCTTGGCCAGGTAGTGGTGGTAGTACGCGGACTTGGGGTTGGACACCCCATCGACGAATGCCGTCGCCGCCGCGGGGTGGCTGAGCCGCAGCGCAACCGATCCGCTCTGCTTGGCCGTGCTGGCGACTGACCCGATCACCCGGGCGCCGCTCGGCAGCTTGGCAGCGGCACTGACCTGCACCAGTGGCTTCGGCACGGCCGCCTGCGGCGCGGACTGCGCTGCCTGCGCGGCCGGAATGGACATCGCCAGCGCGCTCGTCAGGGCCGCTGCCCCGATAAGCAAGCGCCGGGGCAGGACGCCCCGGCGCGGTAGCGGTGATCTAGGTTCGATCTGCTCTTGCGGTGGGTGGTGCGCACTTTGCCCGGCTGACATGCTTCCTCTCCTGTGATCCGCTAGCAATCAGGTCTACGGCCCGCCAAAAGCCGCGCACCCTGAAGGGCAGCGGGTTGCATGTCAGCAAAGGCGCAGGCTCGGGTGCGGGCCGTGTCGACAGAGAAGATGATGTTGCCTACGCAGCGTCGTGGTCAATAGGCACGGCTTTGTCCACTGGTCGCTGGTGTCAGCTGACACATAGAATCTCCTGCACCCGGGGGCTACTGCCGGGAAAATTTTCATCCCCCTAGGTCGTACGCGAGCACCCTTATCGGGTCCCGCTGAGCGAAGGGTCGCCACGATGGGTCGGTGGAACCTACAGCGCAATCCAGGGCGGCAGGGCGGCGAATCCAAGCTGGGCGGGCGCAGGGCCCGAGCCGCAGCGCTGCTTGCTGCGATCACCCTTTCGGCGGGGTTCGGTTGCCTGGCCGCCGCTGGCGCGGCGCAGGCCAGCGTCGCGAGCCCGGCAGCGGGCTCGGCCTGGAAGGTCCAGACGACACCGAATCCGGCGACTGCGGTGATCAGCTTCCTGAAGTCGGTGTCCTGCACGTCCGCCAGCGCGTGTACGGCCGTCGGCGGCTATTCCGCCAAGGGGGGTGCCGGCGGGCTCCTGGCCGAGCGGTGGAATGGCAAGGCCTGGAGCATCCAGGTGCCGCCGACTCCCACGGGCACCGCGGGCGACAACCTGTACGGCGTGTCGTGCGCGTCGGCGAGCGCCTGCACGGCCGTCGGGAGCGAGTTCAACACCAAGGCCGCCGCCGACTTCCCGCTGGCGGAGTCGTGGAACGGCAAGAGCTGGAGCGTCGAGACGACGCCCAGTCCTAAGGGCGGTACGGATCCCACGCTCTACGCGGTCTCGTGCACGTCCGCCAGGGCCTGCACAGGGGTCGGCGACTACATGAACAAGGCCGGGCTGCCGAAGAGCCTCATCGAGCGGTGGAACGGCAAGGCCTGGGCGATCCAGGGCGCCGCGAAGGCCGCGAAGCGTAACTGGCTCATCGGCGGCGTGTCGTGCCCCACGCTGACAAGCTGCACCGCCGTCGGCTACCAGAACACCGGGACCGGAGACGCGACCCCGCTCATCGAGGGGTGGAACGGGAAGAACTGGACCGCGCAGACGGCCGCGCTGCCGAAGGGAGCCCCCGGCGGTGCGCTCGACGCGGTGTCCTGCACGTCGGCCACGGCCTGCACGGCGAGCGGCGTCAACTTCAGCGGGACCGCCCCGACGCTGGCCGAACGGTGGAACGGCAAGGTCTGGACTGTCCAGCCGACGCCCAACCCGTCGAACTTCAAGACCAGCCTGGCGACCGTCGACCTGGACGGGGTGTCCTGCGCGTCGGCGAAGTCCTGCACCGCCGTCGGCAGCTACCAGCCCGGGGGCATCGACGGCTACTTCGCCGAGGTGTGGAACGGCACTGCCTGGAAGCTGCAAACCACGCCCGCCCCGGCTGGCTCCATGGGCGGCAACCTGCTGGGCGTGTCGTGTACCACTCAGGGATGCACGGCGGTTGGCGCCTACAACTCCTCCGCCGGACAGTTGACGCTGGCCTTGGCCAACTGAGCTTTCCTCTCAGCGGAAGGGATTGGCCACCACGACGCCGCCATAGTCCTGGCCGTCGCTGAGGTCTTCGGACAGGACGTGCGTGCAGCCCATCGCCCGGGATGCCTCGATGATCGCGGCGTCCCGCGGAGCGGCCAGGTCTAGGCCACTGCTGGCTGACGCAGCCGTCCGGAGAGGCGCTAAGCTTGCTATTACTGACCGAACGATCGGTAATTACGGGAGACGCCGATGACCGCTGGCAGCGGGCAGCAGCCCTCGGCGGAGGTGGCTGAGCTCGAGCTTGACTTCGAGGAGACCGTCGCCCGCGACCGGAGGATCGAGCCGCGCGACTGGATGCCGGACGCCTACCGCAAGACGATGATCCGGCAGATCGCCCAACACGCGCACTCGGAGATCATCGGGATGCAGCCGGAAGGCAACTGGGTGACGAGGGCTCCATCGCTGCGGCGCAAGGCGATCCTGCTCGCCAAGGTCCAAGACGAGGCCGGGCACGGGCTGTACCTGTACTCGGCAGCCGAGACCCTGGGCGCCGACCGCGAGGACCTGACCGGCAGGCTCATCAGCGGCGCGCAGAAGTACTCGTCCATCTTCAACTACCCGACCCTGACATTCGCCGACGTCGGCGTCATCGGCTGGCTGGTCGACGGCGCGGCCATCTGCAACCAGGTGCCGCTGTGCCGGTCCTCCTACGGGCCGTACGCGCGGGCAATGATCCGGATCTGCAAGGAAGAGTCGTT
>JASHTT010000054.1 GCA_030040415.1 Streptosporangiaceae bacterium
CAGCACGGCGGTTCCGGACAGGCTCGCCAGTTCGGGCCGAGCCACCGAGAACATGTGGTCGAAGCCGTACTGCTCCTCGCTCGACGTCTCCAGCGCGGGCGAGCAGACCCAGCGCAGCGACGTGAGCATGCAACCGGACGGCTGCGGCTCGGCCTTGGCGAGCACGACGGCGGTCGGGTCAGCATCGCCAGGGAGCCGTACGTCCGGCGCGACTATCGACCGGCTTGCCGACACACCCGGAACCTCGATCTCGGCTATCCCGACCTGGCCGCCGACACCCGGGCTTGGCGGCAGGTAGACGCTCGTGATCTCTATCTTCAGCCAGGGCGACGGGCCTGCTGGCACCCGCAGCCGCTGGTACCGGCCGGTGATTACGACATGGTCGGTGACCTGGCCGGCCGCGGTGCTGACCAGCACGCCAGTTACTGGCGGCCCGATCGCCTTGCTGTCGGCGAACGCCACCCTGATATCGCCGGGATCCTCCGGGCGCAGATAGTCGATCTTGATCCACTGGCCGACCGGCCCGTCGATGCTAGCCGACTCCCACATCGTCGCGAGGTTGCCATCGACGGCCGCGAACGGCAGCCGGCCCGTTCCGAACTGAGCGGGGGTCGCGTCGATGTCGGCGGCGGAGGAGGAAGCGGTGACGTTCGCGATCCCGTGATACTGCGCGACGGCGAGGTAGCGGACCCAGCTTGGCTCCAGGTAATCCTCGGCGGCCTCGAACGTGCTGGCCGACTGTCTCGCGGTCAGCGTGGCCGAGTAGTCGTTCCTGATCTCACCGAAGTTGCGGACCCGACGCCGCAGCGAGTCGGTCACCACGGTGCTGGCCGCGTGCACCGTCCGGCCATCACCGTTGAGCAGCACCGGCCGGCTCTTGAGCAGTCCGGTGTCGGCGAGCGTGAGCAGGGCCTCGGGTGCGCCGTACACGCGCATCGCGTCCGCGGTCGGCTGCACGCTCGCCACCGGCTGAGCGTCGGTGACCTTATATATCTCCAGCGGAGGGTACGGCGTGTCGAAGCTGCTAATCGCGTCGTCCGGAGAGGTGCTGCCCACATCCGCGGAACCGAACTGGGCGACTTTCACCAGGCCGGGCGACTGCGATATCGCCTGCAAGACCCTGGCCGGCCAGGCTCCGTACAGGTCGGAGCGGATGAGGTCGCTCTGCACCAGCACGTACTTGATGCCCATCCTCGCCAGCAGCTGGGTCAGCCCGGCCGATCCGGCGCCCGCGGCCATCTGCTGGTCGATGGTTTCCAGCAGCCGGGCGTTACCGACCGACCCGATGACCGACAGCTGGCTGCTCGCCCAGTCCCCGGTGGAAAGCGCCTCGAGCACGTCGTCCATCGGGCTGCCCCAGGTGTACTGCCCGAATCTCGCACCGGGTACGGCGAGCACCGCCGCGTTGCCCGCGTGCCGGTTGAGCCAGCTCGCCGCGCTCACCCAGTACGCAGGGAATCGGCTGAACGAGCCGGGTGTCGACAGGCCGCTGGCGTAGACGGGCAGCGCGAGGGCAACGATGGCCACACCGGCCAGTGCGCTCGCCGCCCGGCGCGGCAGCGCCTGCAGTGCCCCTTGCTCTGTCGCGAATCTGGGCCGTATCGACGGCAGCAGGTACGCCAGCCCGAGTACGACGGGCAGCCTGATCATCGGGTCGAACTTGCGAACGTTCCGGAACGGCGCCAGCGGGCCGTTGATCACGTGGTCGAGTACGCCGGCCAGTGGGTTGGCCAGGCCGCTGACGTACCCGGTCGAGATCACGAAGACGCCGGCGAGCGCGAGCCAGAGCAGGAACCTGCGCTCCGGCAGTCCGCGGCGGGCAAGCCCGGCGAGGCCAAGGCCCGCGATCACCGCGGTGAGGATCGTCGGCAGCGTCCCGGTCGCGATCCGGAAGGCCACCGGCCACCAGGGCTGGCCGTTGACCACGAGGTAGGCGATCCAGTTCTCGGTGCCACGCAGCGCGTTGGAGAGGCTGGTCACCGACGTCGTGGTGGCGGCGCTCTCGGTGAACGGCAGGATGGACACCCCGTAGGAGTCCTCGAGCAGCAGCGGCACCAGCCACCAGAGCGTCGCCAGCAGCACGAAGGGAATCCAGCAGCAGGCGATGAGCAGCCGCCGCGACCGCCCGTTCGCGGTGAGCAGGTAAACCACCGCCGGTACCAGCACGGCGAAGACCGAGGCGGCGTTGATGCCGCTGCACAAGGCGACGGCCACCGCCGACTGGGCGGCCGCCCGGACACACCGGCCGACAGTCAGATCCCGTCCCCGCTGCATCGCAGCCACCAGCGGGAGCAGGATCCACGGGAGCATCGCGATCGGCAGGATCTCGCTCGACAGGCTGCCGAGTTCGCTGAGCGCGTTGGGCGCGAGTGCGTACGCGAAGCCGGCCACTAGCTGGCTGCCGGGGGTGCCGATGCCGAGCCGGGCAGCGAGCCTGACGACGCCGAGGAACGCCGCGGCGAGGATCGCACTGATCCACAACCGCTGCGCTATCCAGCCGGGCACCGCGATCGCCTTGCAGAGCAGGAAGAACGGCCCTATCGGGAACAAGTAGCCGACGGCCTGATCTTGCAGGAAGCCGAACTGCGCGGGGTCCCACATCTGCAGTGCGCGATCCAGGAACCCGGCGGGGTTGACCGCCATGTCGATCTTGGTATCGGCTATCAGGTTGCCGGGATGGCTGACGAACGCCAGCGCCGCCAGCACGAGGCAGCAGCCGGCGAGGATCAGCCA
>JASHTT010000603.1 GCA_030040415.1 Streptosporangiaceae bacterium
CTGATCGAGGTATTGACGTTCTCAGCCACGATGTCGTAGATGTCTTCGAAAAGCAGCACGTCAAGATCGGAGTCACTGCCTGTCGACTGCAGTTGGATATCGGTGAGAAACTGCTGGCCGTTCCAGCCCGCTGCCTTCGTGCTCCAGCAGTGGATCCCGCCAGCGTTGGCCACACCCTTGATGCCGCGCATCATCAGCCCGATGTTCGGGAAGGCGTCATAAGGAGAGCTCTCGATACACCAGCCGTTAACGCCGCGGAATGTCACGTTCTCGATCGTGGAGTTCAGGCAGCCCGCGATCGCGATTCCGTTGACGGAAGGGTTGCCGGTGAACGAGTCGACCGCTCCGGCCCTGCCCATGTGGTGCCCGCCGATCAGCCCGAGGTTGGCGACCGTGATGTCGTCCAGGCCGTAGGTCGATGACGCCGCGGCCGCTGAACTGCCGGTAATGATCGCCGGGCCGGAGAAGCCGGGTGCGGCGACGATGGCTGACACGTTCGCGCCTTGCCCGACGATCGCCTGCCGCGGATGCTGGACCGTGACCGGCTGGTTCACGTGGAAGTATCCGCCGGCCAGGTAGACGACGGAGCTTGGTCCCGCTTCGAGCAACCGCGTGATGGCAGCATGGTCCGCTGCCCCGCTGATGTCGCCCGACGGGCTGAGCACGTTGACGGAGGCACCCGCTATGGCGGTGACACGGCCCGGGCTGACGATCGGGACCGAGCCGGCGGCCAGGGCCGCTTCGGTGCCGAACCCCGCCGCGTAGCCCGCGGCGGCCAGCGCACCGCCGAATATCGAGCGCCGGGGTACTGCCCCCAGCCGAGACCAGGGATGACGGGGGGAACTCATCGCGGCTCATGCTACATGTCATCGGAGCAGGTAAACCCGGACGCAATGGACGCCCTGTGTGCGGGTCAGATCAGCGACACGTCAATTCGGCCGTGCGGGTTCGGGGGGTCGTCCCCGCGCAACACTGGGGAGTCGTCCCCGCGCAACTCTGCGGAGTCATCCCGGCGTAGCGCTGAGACGGGAGGTCCCGTCGACTGGGCTCAGCGGACCGCGAGCCCGCGCGCGACCTCCGCGGCCCAGTAGGTCAGGATGATGTCCGCGCCGGCCCGGCTGATCGCGGTCAGCATCTCCATGATCATCCGGTCCCTGTCCATCCAGCCGTTGGCCGCCGCAGCCTCCACCATTGAGTACTCGCCGCTGACCTGGTAGGCCGCCACCGGCACCGGCGCGACCGCGGCGACCTGCGCGATCACGTCCAGGTAGGAAAGCGCCGGCTTCACCATCACGATGTCGGCACCCTCGGCAATGTCGAGCTCGACCTCGCGCACCGCATCCCTGGTCGCCGCCGGGTCCTGCTGATAGGAGGCGCGGTCGCCGAACTGCGGTGCACACTCCGCCGCGTCGCGGAACGGGCCGTAGAAAGCCGATGCGTACTTCGCCGAGTACGCGCAGATGGCGACACCAGCGTAGCCAGCCGAGTCCAGCGCGGTCCTGATCGCTCCGACCTGGCCATCCATCATCCCGCTCGGCGCCACCACGTGCACCCCGGCGGCCGCCTGTGCCAGGGCGATCGACGCGTAGCGCTCGAGGGTCGCGTCGTTGTCCACGTCACCGGCCTGCGTCAGCAGGCCGCAGTGCCCGTGGTCGGTGTACTCGTCCAGGCACAGGTCAGCCATCAGCACGGTGTCGTGCCCGACCTCGGCTGACAGGTCACGCAGGGCGACTTGGACGATCCCGTCAGGGTCATCGGCTGCCGAGCCGCGGCCGTCCTTGACCGCGGGAATGCCGAACAAGATCAGTCCGCCCACTCCGGCGTCCACGGCGTCCGCCGCAGCCTTGCGCAGGCTGTCCCGGGTGTGCTGGACCACGCCGGGCATCGACGGGACAGGCTGCGGCTCGCCGATGCCTTCCTTGACGAACAGCGGCAGCACCAGGCTGGAGGGGCGGACCGACGCTTGCGCGACGAGCCGCCGCATCGGCCTGGTGGTCCGCAGCCTGCGCGGCCGGCTGACCGGGTAACCGGGACTGATCACGGCGAACTCCTCAGCGGATCCGGCGCCGCGCACCCCGACGGCGCTCGCTCGGCTTACGGACTGGCTCGCCAGCCTCGACGGCGGCGTCGCGCAGCGCTGCTCCGTGCTCGGCCAGCGCCTCTACCAGCGCGGCCACCGAGGGCTTATCCGCCACGACATCCACCCGCAGGCCGAACTCGGCCGCTGTCTTGGCCGTCTGCGGACCGATCACCGCGATTACCGTGACGGCATGCGGCTTGCCCGCGATGCCGATCAGGTTGCGCACGGTGGAGGAAGAGGTGAACAGCACCGCGTCAAACCCACCGCCCTTGATCGCCTCCCGCACCGGCGCGGGCGGCGGTGCCGCCCTGACCGTTCGGTAGGCGATCACGTCCTCGGCCTCCCAGCCAAGGTCGGTGAGCCGGCCAAGCAGCGTCTCGGTGGCGATGTCGGCGCGCGGCAGCAACACTCGGTTGATCGGGTCGAGAACGTCGTCATAGGCAGGCCAGGCGTCGGCCAGCCCTTCGGCGGACTGTTCGCCCTCGGGCACGAGATCCGGCATGATGCCGAATGCGCGCAGCGCGCTGGCCGTTTGCTCACCGACCGCGGCGACCTTGACCCCGGCGAACGCGCGGGCGTCCAGGCCATACTCCTCGAACTTCTCCCTGATGGCCCGGACAGCGTTGACCGAGGTGAAGCCGATCCACTGGTATCTGCCGGTGACCAGGCCCTTGACGGCGCGTTCCATTTGCTGGGGCGTGCGCGGCGGCTCCACGGCAATCGTCGGTACCTGCTCGGGCACCGCACCGCGGGCCCGCAGCAGGTCGCAGACCTCGTCTGACTGCTCCTTGGTCCGCGGCACCAGCACCCGCCAGCCGAACAGCGGCTTGGTCTCGAACCAGGAAAGGGCTGACTGAGCCGTCACACCGTCGCCGACGACAGCCACCGCGGGGCCATCCGCTGTCAGCAGGCTCACTCCCGCGGCTTTCAGGTCAGCCGCGATGGTCGCCAGCGTGCCCAGCACCGTGTGCTGGCTGGTCGTCGTTCCGTTCCAAGTGATCGCGAACGGGGCGGCTTCCGGCCAGCCGGCCGCGATCAGCATCTTGCCCAGGTCAACCGGGCCGCTCTCGGCGCCCACGATCACTAGCGTGCCCCCGCTCGCGGTGACCCGGCTGGCCTCACTCGCGTGGATGATCCGCACGTCGCCAGCCGCGTCGCTGGTCAGCGGGATGCCCGCGTACTCCGCGACGGCCGTCGCGGCGGGCACACCAGGGATCACCTCGAACGGCACCCTGGCCTTCGCGCAGGCCGCGGCCTCGGTGGCGGCGTTCCCGAACAGGAAGGGGTCGCCAGGCAGCAGCCTGACGGCAAGCTGGCCGGCCTTCGCTGCCTTGATGAGGATCTTCGGATCGAGCTGCTGGGAGTCGGGATCGGCGACGGAGACGTCAGGCTTGAACAGGTGGCCGAGCTGGTCGGTCAGCCAGGACGGCGCGACCACCAGGTCGGCTCGGCCAATCAGCCCGGCCGCCCGCACCGTGAGCAGGCTTTCGTCGCCAGGACCCGCGCCGACGAACGCGACCCAGCCGGCGACCCGCGGGTGCCCGGGCCGACTCGCCGGAAGGCCCCTCGTCGCCGGCACAGCCTTAGCTGCCGGCACAGCCTTAGCTGCCGGCACTGCCCTGGGCGCCGGCACAGCCTTGTCTGCAGGCACATCCTTGTCTGCAGACACAGCCTTGCTGGTCGGCGCCGCCTTAGCCGTCGGCGCAGCCTTCCCGGGCGTGGCCGCCTTGCCTGTCGGGGCTGCCTTGCCGGGCGGCGCCGCCTTCGCGGCCGCCGGGCTTCTTCCAGCCGATGCCGTCTTGCTACCCGTGGTCCTAGCCTGCTTGCTGACCTTCCCGGTCGAGGCTGTGGGGTTCACCTGTC
>JASHTT010000604.1 GCA_030040415.1 Streptosporangiaceae bacterium
GACCGGTGGCTGTAGACGACTCCCTTGGGATGCCCGGTCGTCCCGCTCGTGTAGCACATCGCCGCGGCCGACCGCTCATCCAGCTCCGGCCAGGCGAACGTGGCAGGCTGCGCCGCCAGCAGGGCATCGTAGCTATGAACGGGAACGGCACAGCCCGCCAGCGCGGCCGGAGCAACGAACTCCGTCTCCCCCTCGGCCGCGGTGACGATCACGTGGCGGATGCCCGGCGCATGCGGCAGCACTTGGGCAAGCAGCGGCGCCAGCGTGGCATCCACGATCACGACGTCGTCCCCGGCGTGGTCGGCGATGTAGCCGATGACCTGCGGGTCGAGGCGCAGGTTGAGGGTGTGCAGGACCGCACCCATGGAGGGAATTGCGAGGTATGCCTCGAGGTGCTCGGCGTTGTTCCACATCAGGGTCGCGACGCGCTGGTCGCTGTCGACGCCGAGTTCGCGCAGCGCGTTCGCAAGCTGGGCAGCTTTCGCGCCGGTAGTCGCGTAGGTCTGCCGGCGGGTGCCGGCGGACGTACAGGTGACGACCTCGCTGTCGCCGTACGACGTCGTGCCATGCCGCATGATCGCGGCCACTGTGAGTGGAATGTCCATCATTGTGCTGCGCACCGGACAACCCCCTGCGGATCGTGGTTGCCGACAACGCCCCGGAGTGGCGTGCCTCTGTGTGTGTGGATTGTGCCACGACAGCCGCCGGTCGTCAGCCCGCGAGAACTAGGGACGTGCGCTGAGCCGGGGCGCTTACTCAGGCTGGAGTTCTGCGTCGATCCGCAGCTTCGCGACCGCACGGGACACCGTGCTCTTCACCGTGCCGAGGCTGACGCCTAGCACCTCGGCCACCTCCGCCTCGGTCATGTCGTCGTAGAACCGCAACATGACGGCGGCCCGCATCCGCTGCGGCAGGCGGTCGACGGCGCGCCGCAGCGACTCCTGGAGGTCGCTATTGACCGAGTGATCTGCCACCGCCTGGTCGGGGATCTCATCGGTCGGGAACTCGTCCAGCCGACGTCGGCGCCACCAGGAGATATGCGTGTTGACCATCGCCCGGCGCACGTAGCCGTCGAGCGCCGCCCGGTCTTCGATCCTGTCCCACGCCAGGTAAGTCTTGGCCAGCGCCGACTGCACCAGATCCTCGGCGTCCGCGCGATTGCCTGTCAGCAGGTACGCGGTATGCAGCAGCGCCCTGCCGCGCGCGGCGACATAGTCGCGGAACGCGGGGTCGTCAGACCGGCATGCCAACTGCTCGACACCGGTACCGGCATCGGCGGACGTCGGGAGTGACCCCTTAGCCTGAGTTGTCGTACCAACGTCGGCCTTTGGCCGGCTTTCCGGATCGGACGCCGAGCCCGTCCTCGCCCGCGGCAGCCGGATCTCTGGCACTGAAGCCGGGCGGCTCCCCACGGCAGCCACGCTGCCGGTGTCAGCCGCGCGATGATCGTCCTCGACGCTCACACACCAACCGTACCCAGCACTAACAGGAAGCAGTCCGTTACCCAGCGTAACGGCGCGTCGCAGCGACGACCGGCTGAGCGGGCGAGCGACCGGACGAGGATGTCCAAACCGCTTGACGGCGGCGGCATAACGTACGCATCGTCAGTGAGCCGGACAGTATCAACAACCCGATCTGAACAGGAACAACCCCTGATCCGAGCCAGTAAACGGCCCGATCTGACCGGGAATGTGGCGGATCTGACCCGGCAGCGTGTCAGGTCTAGCTCGGGAGGCGTGGATGCTAGGCGCGCGTGTCGGCAAGGCGTGTTGCGACCGCTGCGCGGATGCCACCCGGGAATTCGACGGCGCGGCGGCGGCCCGGCGCCGCCTGCTGAAGGCCGCAGTGTTCCGGCCAGGCGAAGAACCAGCCGGTCGGCTCAGGATGTCGGCGCCGGGATCCGCTACCGCCGCGCTTCAGCCGCAGCGCGTGACATTACCGGGATCCGACGATCAGACACCGCCCGGTGCGCCGCACGCGGCCGCCATGCCCGGACCCGAGCCCGAAGCCGACCCAGTGGGTGCGGGCTGGCCGGATTCCGCGCTGCTGCCGCGTGCTGTCTGCGGAACCGTCCTCGACGTCAGTCCGCAGGTCCTGGTACTCGATGACGGCGGCGTCGAGCGGCGATTCGCCTTAGCTGCGGACGCGGTCGCGTGGCGCGGCGCGGCGCTTGAGCCCGGCGCACTACGCGCGGGAGACAGTGCGGTGGTGCGGCTTCCGCCAGGCAGTCGCAATGTCGCCGACCGGATGTGGGCGAACCTCGGGCGGGTGACCGGGATAATCACCGAGCGCAAGGGCAACAGGCTCGTCGTGGATGAGGGCGCCACCCGGGACCGTCAGGTGGTGGTGATCCAGCCCCGGGTCGCCGGGCGGATCCAGGTGCGCTTCCCCACGCTGGAGCCCGGCTACCTGATCGACGTCATCGGCGTGCGCCGTGAGGAAGAACTCGACGGAGTGGTCCCGGCTACCTCGCAGCCGACGTATCCCGCCGACAAGCCCCCGGCCGCACCACTCATCAGCCGGTACTCGCGCACCGTCATCAGCGGGTCGGCGACCTGGCACGAGGCGCATGACGAGCCGCCGACCCTGCTCGGGGTGTGCTATCCCGCGCTGGACCCGCAGGGCCGGTGCGCCGAGGACGCAGCCAGCGGCAGCAGGCGCGGCTACGAGCGACTGCCGTACCTCGCGATCGGCAGCGTCCTGCAGGTCACCAACGAGTGCTCGGGGAATGCGTGCCTGCTGCCAGTCACCGGATGCGGTCCGATGGCCCGGCTGTTCAACGACCGGTGCGTCACGTGCGGTACCTCCCCGCGGGGCAGAATCGCAGACCTCAGCCTGGCCGCCTTCGTGGCGCTCGGCGGCGAGCTCGAGCGGGGCTGCTTCAACGCCACCATCACAGTCGGCGCCTGATGTTCTGCGCCGTGCGCGAAGCGCAGCTGCCGCTGGTTGCGGGCTTGCTGCTGTGCGGCAGCGCAGCCAAGCTGGTCCAGTTGTTCCGCACCGGAGTCGTTGGCGCCGGGTCGGGTCCTGTCGTGCTGTTCCCGACCCGGCTGCGGGGGCCGCTCGCGGTCGCGATCTGCGTCGCGGAAGGCGGCGTAGGCGCCGGGCTGATCGTGACATGGGGAGAGCGCGGTACCCAGGCCCCTACCTTCTTCCTGCGGCTCGCCGCGAGCCTGCTCTTCATCGTCGCGACGTGTGCGCTGATCGAGCTGCGGGCTAGCCGCCCGGACGTCGGCTGCGGCTGCTTCGGCGACTTCAGCACGACTCCAGTCAGCGTGCGGACCATCGCCAGGTCGGCGATTCTCGCCATCGCGTCGCTGGTGACGATCAGGCTCCCGCCGCTCGCGGTGCCCAAGCCCTCCGCCGTTCCCGAGCTTGTCATGATCTGCGTGCCCGAGCTCATCTTGCTGGCTCTGCTCTCACCGGAAATCGGCGAGGCGCTCATCCGGCTCGGCTACAGCGAGCCGTGCGAGCTACACGACGTGCCAGTCGAGCGGACCGTATCCGCGCTGCGCCGCAGCAAGCAGTGGCGGCGCAACGTTGCCTTGGTCTCCTCGGACCAGCCCGTCGACGTCTGGCGCGAACTGTGCTGGCGTTACCTGGTGTACCCGAGCGGCTATGCCGACGGCCAAGCCGACGCGGTATTCGCTGTGTCGCTCAGGCAGCGGCCGCCCACGGTACGGTACGCCCTCGTCAACCGGGTCACCGGTCAGCCGCTGCAGATGCCCGCCCGGGCGCCGGGGCGCTGGCGCGGCTGGACGGGCGGGCTGCCCGCCCGCGCCAGCGTTGCGTCGGTAGCCGCCCCGGTGCAGCGGACAACGGGCCGCGGGCAGCCCAATCTGCCGTTCTCTAGCGATCTCTAGGTCAGACGGTAGACGAGCCAAGACAGCTGCATAGCAGTGACGTGCTGGCCAGCTGCTCAGGCGGGCTGCGCGCGGAGGAACCGGCCGAAGTGCGGCACTGTAAAGGCGATCAGGCCACGCTCGGAGCTGTAGATCAGGCCCTTCTTAATCAGGTTGTCGCGGGCGGGCGACACGCTCGACGGCTTACGGCCGAGCTCCTCTGCGACCTGCGCGGTTTGCACCGGCTCGTCCCCCAGCAGTGCCATCGCGCGCATGTACTCCCGCTCGGCCGGCGTCGCCCGTTCGTACCTGCTGCCGAAGAAGCCGATGGCCAGCTCACCGGATGCCAGTGGCGCCGCGACGCTCACGTCGTGCGCCGTCACCGGGCTGGCTGCGGCCACGTCCCAGGTCACCTTGCCGTAAGCCTGGACGAAGTACGGATACCCGTCAGCCGCCGCGTACAGCGCATCGAGCGCCGCCCGCTCGAAGTCGGCGCCCTCGCGCCTGGCCGGCGCCAGCAGGGCTATGTCGGCGGACTCCCGGTCCAGCCGGTCGATCGCCACGTAGCGGAACAGCCGCTCGGAGTAGCTCTTGCTGGCCGACAGCACCGAAGGCAGGTGCGGCAGGCCCGCGCCGACGACAATGAGCGGTCCATTGACCTGGGAAAGCTCGTGGCAGGCCGCGCACAAAGCGGAGATGTCACCGGCAGGCACGTCCTGCATCTCGTCCACGAACAGGGCTATGCCCACGCCAAGGTCGGCCGCGACGGACGCGGCATCGGCCAGCAGTTCGGTCAGGTCGACCTCGAGGTCACCCGAGTCGGCCCGGCCGCGCACGGCAGGCGCGTCGATGCCGAGCTGGGTAACGATCGAGCCCTTCGGCGCCCTGGCGTCTCGGGCGGCAAAGGCCTTCAGTACGCCAAGGAAATGGTCGATGCGGTCTGGTGCCCGGTGCCGCGGCGCGAGTTCGCGTACCGCCATGTGCAGAGCGCTGGCGACCGGGCGCCTGATCGACTGGTCCGGCCGGGCCTCGAGCTTGCCTGTGCCCCACAACCGCTGCATCGCCATCGACCGGAAAGCGTTGAGCAGCACGGTCTTGCCGACGCCACGCAGGCCGGTCAGCACCATGCTGCGTTCGGGCCGCCCGCGCGCGACCCGTTCCAGCACGACCTCGAACTGAGCGATCTCACGGTCACGGCCGGCCAGTTCAGGCGGCCGCTGGCCCGCTCCCGGGGCGTACGGGTTCCGCACTGGATCCATAGCACAGGAGAGTATGGGCCGATCTACGAGATTCCTTAGATTGGCGTAGAAAACGCTGCCGGCGTGTCTTCGGGCATTCAGCGTCCTGGCGGCTGGGCCCTTGGCCGCAGCCCGCCAGGCCGCTGGACCGGCCTGGCGGGCGCCCGCGCGTCTCCATGTGCGGCCATTAAAGCGCGCGTCCCCAGTCAACACGTCCGGCGCAGCCGGACGGTTCAACCGTCGCGTTCGTGCTGCCGGTTCAGCCGCGCCAGATAGGCGTTGTACGCCGCCAGATGATCATCGTCGTCGATGCCGCCCCGGTCAGAACGCACGTTCCCCCCATTGGCAGCGCCTTCCGAGGCCGGCAACCCATGTGACCCGACGAGCGCGGCGAGATTTTCCCGCCTAGCCCGCTCGAACCAGCCATGCCCGCTCAGCGCGGCCCGCTCGTCTGTGCTCCACATCAGGAAGACGAGCATCATCAGGGCGAACATCAGGGCGTCGCCGCCGACCCACATCACCGCCCCGCCGAGGTGCAGGTCGGATATCGGGCTCGGCGCCCAGGCCGGCCGCGGTCCGGTCGGGATCCCTGGCGAGCTTGGCGTGCCGTAACCGAGCACCAGGCCGGTGAACGTGTCCACCGGCATGATCAGCACGAGCACCACGAAGCGCACCGGGTACGACAGCCGCCACCTGATCGGCTCCTTGCCGAGGATGGGGAGGAAGAAGAGGTACCCGACGATCAGGAAGATCGCATGCTCGGCACCCCGAGCCGTCTGGTTGTGCTCGACGAGGTTCGCGACGCTCGTCAGGTGGGCGCCCATGACCGTCAGGGCGTAGGCCGCCGCGCCGAACACCGGCCAGGTGAGGAACTTGACGACCGGCGACCGCAGCGCCCGCTTGGCCCACGTGTGCACCGGGTTCCTGCTCGCATGCAGCAGCAGCGTGATCGGCTGTCCGAAGATCAGCAGCGGGGGCGCAACCATGATCAGCATGAGGTGCTGCACCATGTGGTCCCAGTAGAGCAGGTTGTCGTAGACGCCAATACCGCTCTGCGTGGCCAGCACGATGACAGCGATCCCGGCCGCGAACATCGCGGTCCGCCAGGCCGGCCATGGCCTCGCCGGGTGACGGCGGGCGACTCGCACCACCCCCCAGCCGTACAGCAGCACCGCTACGGCGGCGAACGCGCTGACGACCGGTGAAAACTGCCACTGCGTCAGCGCCGACCAGCCGAACGGGGGGAGCATGCGGCCTCCTCTCACCGTGAGCCTACTGGCCGCTGGTCGCGGTCGCCCGGCCAGTCCACGCCGACCGGCCCGCACGGCGCCCGTGCACTCCGGACCGCCTGCGCCGCTATCGTTGTCGGCGGAGGGTTCGCCTAGTGGCCGAGGGCGACGGTCTTGAAAATCGTTGTGGCGTCATGCGTCACCGTGGGTTCGAATCCCACACCCTCCGCGAT
>JASHTT010000605.1 GCA_030040415.1 Streptosporangiaceae bacterium
AGCCGCGCCGCGTCCAGCCGTTCGGTCCTGGCCAGCACGAGCGCGCCCTGCGTGCACGCGGGCAGCGCCTTGTGCGCGCTGGTCACCATGGCGTCCGCGCCAGCGGCGATCGCGTGCCGCGGCAGCTCGGGGTGGAAGCCCAGATGCGCGGCCCACGCGGCGTCCACCACCAGCGGTATCCCGGCAGCGTGCGCCGCATCGGCGTGCGCGGACAGGTCACTGACCGTCCCGACGTAGCTCGGGTCACCGAGGAACACCGCGCGCGCATCGCGGTGATCCGCCAGCGCGGCTCGCACCGCGGCCACCGGAACCCCGCCAGGCAGCGCCGTTTCCGTGTCGACTTCGGGCCGCACCCAGACCGGCACCAGGCCCGCCAGCACGATGCCGAGCAGCAGCGACCTGTGCAGCGTGCGGCTGACGACGACCTCCTGACCCGGTCGGCCCACCGCGAGCGCCAGCGCCTGATTGCCGTGCGTCGACCCCGCCACCGAGAACCGGCACCAGTCAGCGCCCCACAGCGCGGCCGCGCGTGCCTCACCGTCAGTTCGCAGACCGTCCGCGTGCTTGATCGTGTCGAGGCCGCCGTAGAACGGCGCGTCATCCCCGGTCACCGCGCCAGTCAGGTCCTGCCGCTGCTTGTGCCCCGGCGTCGTCATCGGCGTGAGCTCCCCCGCCGCGGCACGACGGGTCCAGTCGAGCCACGCAGCGAGCATCGGCGCGTCCGCGCGCAGGCCGAGCGGGTCACGCGCATCGTCGGGCAAAGTCACCCGCCTAGGGTACGGGTGACCGACGCGCATCACGCTCGCCCGCGCGTGCGTTTTTCTGGGAACGAGCAAGCCGGGGCCACTCGGCGACCAATTCACGGCCTCCGTGGCGGCTCTTATCTAGCCGCGCGGTGCGCCCCGGTAGGTACCGAAGGACCAGTGGTTGCCCTCCGGATCCTCGACAGCGAACTCGCGTGACCCATAGCCAGTGTCATTGAGTGCCCTGACCACCTTGGCGCCCGCCGCGGTAGCTCGGGCGAACAGCGCGTCCGGCTCGTCGGTGACGGCGTACATGCCGAAGCTGCCCGACTGCCAAGGACCTTCCGCGGCGGATGCCGCTGCCGATCCGAGCATGATCCCGCCGCCTGGCGGCCAGGCCAGCTCGGCGTGGTCGACCCGGTCTCCTTCCCCGTACACGACCGTCTCCTCGAAGCCGAACGCGTCGACGAGGAACCTGATCAGAGCCCGGGCGTCGCGCGCCTGGAGCGTGGGCCACACCTGCGGTGGCGGTGTCTTGTCGTTCATGGTTACCAGGGTTCCCGCTCGTGCGCGCCGCCGGCTTGGATGTTTCGGAACTCTTCGGCCAGCCAGGCGGTCGGCGAGCAGCCCGCGATGCTGCGGAATTCCCTGTCTAGGTGTGCCTGGTCGAAGTAGCCATAAGTCGCGGCAAGCTCGGCCAGCGCGAGCGGGCGTGCGCCCGCCGCTCGGCGCGCGAGTTCCTGCCGGGCCCGGTGGAACCTGATCACGCGGGCCGCCGCCTTGGGCGCCAGCCCGGTCTCGCCGACAAACCTGGTGCGCAAGTACCGTTCGCTCCAGCCTGTTTCGCCGGCGAGGTCCGCAACGGTGCCGTTGCCGCCGGCCCGGAGCAAGCTGAGCCAGGAGTGCCGGATCTCGGCGCTGACGCTGGTGCCACCGTCCGCGGCGCGCAGCCGCGAGAGCAGCACCTCGTTCAGGATCGCGAACCGCTGTGGCCACCCCGGCGCATACCGCAGCCGGTCCTGCAGTTGCGTCGCCAGCGGGCCGAGTACGGCCTCGCCGTCGACGTCCTTGCCAGCCAACTCGCCCGCGGGCATGCCGAGCAACGCACGTGCCCCGAGCGGGCTGACCATGAGCTGGACGCCAGACTGCCAGCCATCGTGCACGATCAGGGCAGGTGTCGTATGCAGGCCGCCTACCAGCGTCTGGTAGCTCGCGGGTGGCTGACCCGGCTCGGCGTGCGCTGCCAGCGCCACCGGTTCGTGCAGCGTGAAGATCACGGTGAGGAACGGCGATGGCAGTCCGCGGTGCCTGGCCGGCTCGATGCCGGCCTGGCGGAAGCCCGCGTACCCGGCCACGAACGGCCGCAGCTCGGCGGGTGGCACGTGCCAGGCGTGCTCGTCGACGACGGTGGCGGCGGCCGACGGGCTAGCGGTCACTGTCTCATTGTGCGCGTGGACCGCGGAACCTGCCTGCCTACCGCAGTACAGTCGCGTGGTGCAGTTCGAACCGCGGCTGCGCCGCGGCATCCTCGATGGCAGCATCACGCTGGCCTTCCGGAGGTGGCACCGGCACCAGGTGGTGGCCGGCCACCAGTACCGGACCGGCGAGGGCATGGTCTTGGCCGAGACCGTCGACATCGTCCGGCCATCCGACATCACGGCCGCCGACGCGCGTGCGGCGGGCTACCCGGATGTCGCCGCGCTGCTCGCCGACCTGCGCGGCGAGCCGGAGCTGCCCGTCTACCGGATCAGCTTCCGCCCGGTCGACGGCCCCGATCCGCGCGATCAGCTGGCGGCCACCGCCGCGCTCACGCAGGAGGACGCGGCCGCGATCGCGTCGCGACTGGCGCGGATGGACGCGGCCAGCAAGAAGGGTCCGTGGACTCAGGCCGTGCTCCGCCAGATCGCCGAACAGCCCGGTGTGGTGTCCACCGTGCTCGCTGAGCAGATCGGCTGGGAACGGCCGGACTACAAACTGCACGTTCGCCGGCTCAAGGAGCTTGGGCTGACCATCAGCCTGGACGTCGGCTACAAGATCTCGCCTCGGGGCGCTGCTTACCTCGCGGGCTCCGGTGGCGGTCCGGGGGCCGCCCGCCAGGAGAGCGCTGCGCGCTAGGCCATGGCAAGCGGGAGCCGCCGGGAGACCGACTGGGATGACGTTCGCGAGGTTCTCGTCGCGCTGCCCGGAGTCGAATACCAGCCTCCTAGCCCGGGGGTTTTCCCCAACGGGGTCGTCCGGGCGAACAAGAGGCTGCTGGCATACCCGGTCCGGCGGCGGGTGCAGCAAGAGACAGGCGAGGACGGCGAGTTCGTCTGGGTGCGGACGGGCGAGAGCGAGAAGGCGGCCCTGCTGCACGAGGACCCGGCCACGTTCTTTGTCACTCCGCACTTCGCGACGTCGCCGGGCGTGCTCGTCCGGCTGTGGCGCATCGATGAGCAGCGCCTCCGTCAGCTGCTCCTGGACGCGTGGCGCACCGTTGCCTCGAAGCGCATGCTCGCCGACTTCGAGCGGAGCAAGACCGGAGCTGACGAACAAAACCAGGGCTGACGAACAAGACCGGCGCAGACGAACAACAGCGCCGCCGCTATCCGAACTGCGACCGCCGAGCAAAGGGCCTCCACCCGGAACCGCGACCCGCCGGTCGAGGTGCCGGGATGCCAGAACCCAGACCGTCCGACCAGATTTCCGGAGTGCGCTTTACTTACCTTGCGAGACAAGACATCATGTCAGACATGGGGCTGAGGCTGCCGAGGACAGCGTTAGCAGCAGAGGGGTACTGGTCATGAGCGGCGCCGGACTCGACCATCCGCTGGTCCGCGAATACCTGCACGAACTCGACGCCGCCCTGGCCTCGCTCCCCGCAGACCAGGCCAGCGAGCTCAGCGACCAGATCGCCGCCCACCTGGCCGAGGCACTCCCACCCGGCGCCAGCGACGCCGAGGTCGCCGCGACGCTGAGCCGGCTCGGCTCCCCCGCAGAACTCGCGATGCAGGCAAGTCCTGCCGCCACCGCCATGACGCCGGCCGACTTGCTAGCAACCCTCAAGCGCAGGGCAACGGCGCGGATCGCACGGGTGCGGTTGCGAACCTGGATAGCCACCGCGGTCGTCGTAGCCCTGGCTGGCACCGGCGTCGGGTATCTGACTGTCTATCTCACCGCTCCGGGCCTTCAGCAGGGAACCACGTCTATCTGGTGGTATCCGCAGGACAGTAACCACGAGGTGGATACGTCGGCAGACAACGCGCAGCAGAGCACGGTGCCGCTGCGCGACGGGCAACGGCAGGGCTTCGCGGTCGATCTCTATAACCCGACCGACTTCACGCAGACGGTCATGGCGCCTGCCATCGGCCCGAACATCGGCTGGGACAGTCCCGGCTCGCAGAACGTGGAACTCGGCGTGTCGGTCCCCAACTGGGATATCGACAACGGCGGCCTCACCCGCGACGTGCGATTCACACTGCCGGGCTCGATCCCCCCGCACCAGGAGCGACTGCTGCGGGTGCTGTGGACCTCCGACGTTTGCGAGGTGGCCGGCAGCCAGGTCGGCATCGACACGCTGTACCTCCGCGTGCGCGTCGGCTGGTTCACCAGGACCGAGACGGTGCCGCTGAACCAGGGCTGGTACCTGTCCGGGCCGGGCCACAGCGGGTGCTGACATCGCGACCAGGCCACCGACCACAGCCAGGTAACGCCTGAAGGGCAGCGACGATGAGCGGCAGCAGGATTGACCATCCGCTGGTCCTCGCCTACCTGCGAGAACTAGACGCCGCCCTAGCCAGGCTCCCCGCTGAGCGGGCCAGCGAGCTCAGGGAGCAGATCACCGCCCACTTGGACGAGGCCCTGCGGTCCGGTGCCGAGGACTCCGACGTCGTCCGGACGCTGGGCCGCCTCGGCTCCCCGGCCGACCTCGTGGCCGAGGCGGGGCCTGCCGAGCCGGCCGCCACCGAGCTGCTCGCAAGCCTCGCGCATAGAGCGCGGTGGCGGATAGCCAGGGTGCACTGGTGGACCTGGGTGATCGCCGCGATCGTCCTGGCGCTCGCCGGTACCGGGATCGGCTACCTGACGGCCTACCTTTCCGTGGGTGGGCTGCAGGAAGGGACGTCGGGTGGCTGGTGGTACGCCCAGGACTACAACCGCGAGGTGGACACGAGTGCTGATGGTGCCATGCAGACCACCGTGCCGATCCGCGACGGCCAGCAGCAGGGTTTGGCGCTCGACCTCTACAACCCCACCAACTTCACGCAGACGGTCCTCGGACCTGCCGGCGGCCAGTACCTCGGCGCGGACAGTCCTGGCTCGCAGAGCGCGACACTTAGCGTCTCGGTCCCCAACCGGGACATCGACATGGGTGGCTTCAACCGCCAGGTGCGATTCACCCTGCCAGGCTCGATCCCGCCGCACCAGGAGCGGCTATTGCGGGTGCTCTGGGTCTCCGACGTCTGCCTGGGACAAGGAGACACCGAGGGCATCAACTTGCTTTACCTGACCGTCCGCGTCGGATGGTTCACCAGAACTGAGACGGTCCCGCTGATACAAGGCTGGTACCTGTCGGGACCGAGCCACGGTAGGTGCGGCTGATAGCGCGACTCGGCCATCCGGCATCATGCGGAGCGAGTGAGAAAGGCAGCCATGGTGAGCGGCACGGCAATTAACCATCCGTTGGTCCGCGAGTACCTGCGCGAACTTGACGGCGCTCTGGCCGCACTCCCGGCCGGCCGCGCCAGCGAGCTGCGGGAGCAGCTCGCCGCGCATCTTGACGAAGCCTTGCCGCCCGGCGCCAGCGACGCCGAGGTTGCCGCGATGCTGAAGCGGCTCGGCTCGCCGGCCAGCCTCGCGGCCGAGGCAGGCGCTCCGATCGCGCGGCTGCCTACCGGTGTCCGGGTCCGGCTCGGCCGGGTGCGTGCCCGCACATGGGCAGTCGTCGCAATGGCGATTGCGCTGACCGGGTTCGGGATCTGGGCGCTGGTGATCTACCTCACCATCGGGAACCTTCAGCCTGGTCCCTCATCGGGGTGGTGGTACAGCCAGGACGCAAACCGTGCCGTGATCACTACTGCCAACGGCGCGGCGCAGACTACGGTGCCGATCCGCGACGCGCAGCGGCAGGGCTTCTGGTTCAGCATCTATAACCCGACCGACTGGACGCAGACGGTCGTCGCGCCCGCTCCGCTGCAGGGCACCGGGTTTCAGGACCCGCAAGTCGCCGTTTCGGTCTTCAACCCGACCGTTGAGAAAGGCGGACTCACGCCGGGCGGCCGGTTCACCCTGCCAGGTTCGATCCCACCGCACCAGTACCGGCTGGTGCGGCTGCGGTGGATCTCCACCTTCTGCCTGGCCCCCGGCCAGCAGGTCGGTCTGCCGTCGCTGACGCTGAACGTGCACGTCGGCTGGTTCACCAGGACCGAGACGATCTGGTTCAGCACCGCTTTTGACCTGACCGGGCCGGGCACCGGCAGGTGCAATCCCAACGGAGACTAGTAGCCAGCCGCCGGGTCGATCAGGCCGAGAAGCGGTTGTCCCTCGGCGAATCTGGTCACGTTCTCGCGGATCCTCGCGGCTAGCATCCGGTCGACCATCTCCTGGGTGTCGGCGCTGTGCGGCGTGATGATGCAGCGCTCCTGCGTCCAGAGTGGATGGCCGTCTGGCAGCGGCTCCGGGTCAGTGACGTCCAGCGCTGCGCCGCCGATGTCGCCGCCCGCCAGCGCCGCAACTAGTGCGTCGGTATCCACGTGCCTGCCGCGGGCCACGTTGACCAACCAGCTCTCCGCGGACATGACGGCGAGCTCCCCGGCCCCGATGATGCGCTCGGTCTGCGGCGTCAGCGCCAGCGCAAGGAAGACGCACCTGGCATCGGACAGTGCCTCGTGCAGCATGTCTTGCGGCACTGTGCGCACCGCACCGGCAAGCGGCTCGGGGCTGCGCCGCACTACCGTTGCGCGGACGCGCAGCGGCGCGAGCAGCGCCAGCAGGCTGGCCGCGATCCCGCCGCCGCCGAGTATCGCGACGGGCTCGTCATAGAGGCTGAGACCGGCCTGCTCGCCCCACGTCCTCGCGGTGATCCGCTTCCGCAACAGCCGTAGCCCCGCCAGCGCGAGCATGAGGGCATGCTCCGCAACCGGCTCAGCGTAGGCACCCTTGGCGCAGGTCCAGGTCCACTGCGGGTCGAAGACCCCGGCGGCGGCCATGTTCTCGACGCCAGCGAACGGAAGCTGGACCCAGCGGATCGAGCTGGTGGCGGCGAGCGTCCCGCGCAGCCCGTCGATGTCGCGCGGCGACAGCCAGACCAGTCCGTCGGCGGCCTCATCCGCGCCGACTGGCTGACCGCCGCCGTCGGCGATCGCCTTGGTCACGATCGCCTTGCTCAAGTACTCGCTGGCGGAAGGCCCGACGGCAATTCGCGGTGCAGCCACGCCCCAGACCTTATCCGGGACGCTCGCGCTCCGGCGCGCCAGCGCGCTTTGCCGTGCCACCCGCGATTTTCAACGGGCGTTTGCGAACCCGTCACGGAATAGCCCACTCGATCAAAGATCGTGACAGTCGTCTGGGCCAGCGCGGAGCCGGCCGAGGGGAGGAGCTCGGTTGGCCCCCGCAGTCCCAGACAGAACGGCGCCGTCGGCGACCGCGCCTCCCATGGACATCAGACTGCCGGCGCTTACCGCTGTCAGACGAGAAGGAGCAGAATTGAAAGTCACTCGCCTTAGGACCCGCAGACGCCGCCTGGCGCTGGCTGCCTCGCTGGCCGCGGTCGCGGGCTCGGTCGCGATGGTCGCCCTGCCCGCAACCGCCGGCGCCGCGCCTGCTTTCGGACGAGGGCACGGATACGACCGGTTTACCCCGGGGAACTTGCTGGTGACCACTGGCGTCTGGACGACCAACGCCGATATCACCGCCAACTCCACTCTGCTGCCCCCCAACTGCGCCACCGCCAACCCGACGTACGTCACCTGCGGGACCGCGGTCGCCCCGGGCACCTACCCGATCGTGTTCAACAACGACGCCTCCGACGCGAGCTTCGGCGTGACCGAGCCGATCGTCCTTGACGAGCTGAACCCGTACAACGGCCGGCTGATCAAGGCGGTGACAGTTCCCGACAATCCGGCCACGGGCGACTACCTGACCACCAGCTTCTCGTCGAAGTCCGAGCTTCAGATCATCCAGTCGACCGACGACCGGTGGGACACCTTCATCGGCTACGTGGCTCCGCCCGGCACCATCGACGCCTCGAACGCAAACACCCCGGGCGAGCAAGACCCGACCATCATCGACTCGGCGACACCGGTCTACCGAGCGGTTGCCCAGGTGAACGCCGCTGGCCGCTTCGAGTTCACCGAGACCAACGCCTTCAGCGGTGACAACGGCCGGGCCGCGATCCTGGACCCTGAGGACGGCCCTGACGGCACCATCTTCGCCGTCGGTAACGCCGGTAACGGCTCCAGCCCGGAGCCTCCGCAGGTAATCGACGGCGCCGGGTCCCAAATCCTCACCCCGGCGAATGCGCCGGAGGCCGACCAGGACCCCGGTGCCCCGACGCCCTTCGGTGACTTCAACATCGCCGAGCTGACCGGCTCGGCGGACAAGTCCGGCAAGGACAACAACTACCGCGGCCTGGCCGTCTACGACGGCGTCGTCTACTTCTCCAAGGGCTCAGGCAGCAACGGCGTCGACACCGTCTACTTCGTCGACACCAACGGAACCGCCACAGCCTCGGGCGGCGTGGGTCTGCCGTCGAACGACGAGACGCTGCCGAGCGCGTCGACCTGGACCGCGCCGACCTACAACACCAGCGACGCTGCCCTGGGCCTGACCGCTAAGAACCCGGGCCTGACCCCGACCAACGCCTACATCCTCAAGGGCTTCCCGACCCAGCCAGCCAAGACCGCGACCGATGCGTCTTACTACCCGTTCGGGCTGTGGTTCGCCAACCCGACCACGCTCTACGTGGCCGACGAGGGCGCCGGCGACAACACCTACGATCCGACGACCAACACCTACTCTGCGGCCGCCGCGTCCACCACGGCCGGCCTGCAGAAGTGGTCGTTCAACTCCTCAGCCGGCGAGTGGCAGCTGGACTACACCCTGCAGAACGGCCTCGACCTGGGCACGCCGTACCAGGTCGAACCGAACCGCCAGGGTGACCAGTACCCGACCGGGCTGAACACCACCGACGACGGCACCGGCCTGCCGTGGGCGCCGGCCACCGATGGCCTGCGTGGCCTGACTGGCCGGGTCAACCCCAACGGGACGGTCACGCTGTGGGCCTCTACCTCGACCGTGAGCGGCGGCGGGGACCAGGGCGCCGACCCGAACAAGCTCGTCGAGATCACCGACAACCTGGCGGCCACGTCCGCCAGCCAGGTGACGAACGAGCAGTTCAACACGGTGATACCGGCGACCTACGGCCAGGTCGTCCGGGGCGTGGCGTTCACGCCGGGCAC
Organism: Streptosporangiaceae bacterium; assembly: GCA_030040415.1. Lineage (GTDB taxonomy): Bacteria > Actinomycetota > Actinomycetes > Streptosporangiales > Streptosporangiaceae > JAJYUU01. The sequence continues at coordinate 9,179 of JASHTT010000605.1, forward strand.
CCCGCTGACCGACGGCAACACCACCAGCCCGCAGCCGTACCGCCACGGGCAGTCGCCGAAGGCGCCGTCGGCCCAGGTCCCCGGCCGCGAGCAGGGCTGACGCCGGGATAGCACTACCGTCGATCCGGATGGCAGCGGAGGCCGGCCCCGCCAGGGCCGGCCTCCGCGTCGTCAGAGTGAGCGCCGTGGTTAGCGCGGCCCGGCGAGCATCTCCCGCAGCCGGACTTCGTTGATCTTCTGCAGCTCGGAGCGCACGGTCTGCCACTCCGCCCTGGCGTCGTTGCGCAGCCTGGCATCCAACAGGTCCAGCAGCTGCTGCCTGCTCCGGCCGGTCCGACTAACGAGATATACGTGCCCGAACCGCCGCTCATACTCCAGGCAGGCGGGCGCACTCTCTTCGCTGTCCGGCGCGCCAGCAGATCCGGCGGACTCATCGGCCTGGTACCCGGCGAGAGCTTCGGCCAGGTCGGTCACCGTCAGGCCAGCCACGATCGCGCTCGACTGACGGACCGCGTCGTGGGACGAGCTGTAGGGGCGGCCGCTCGTCATCCGGTCCGCCCAGGCAGGTGACGAACAACAGCTCAGCAACTCGGCGCGGGCCACGGCGGCGGGCAGTGCGTTGAACCGAGTCAGCAGGTCAGAGCGGTCCAAACCCATGCCGAAAGACTTTCTCGCCGCCAGGCGTGCGAGAAGCGAAGCCGCCGTGACACCCGAAAGCCGACGGCGTAAACATTGGGTGCGCGCCCGGAATGTCCGGCCTTGGGCAGGCGTCAAGCCGGCTGGTAACTGCTGCGCGATCGGGCGGGCGGGCTCCCGTTTCCTGGCTAGCTCGCGGCAGGCTCCGGCGTCGCCTCGCCCTCGGCGCGGACCTCTCGCGCGGCTAGCAGGTAGTACACGACGCCGCCGACAAACAACCCGATGAAGACGCTGAAGTCCGAGCCCAGCGGTCCGCCGACCCGGCTAGCCAGCGGGCCGACATATGGCGAGTACGCGTTCAGCCAGAGTGCCGCGCACACCATGCCCAGCACCTGGGCAATGATCGCTGGCCAGTGGAAACCGCCGCGGCGGTAGTACCGACCATGGCGCTCATCGAGGAGCCCGTCGTGATCGAACCGATTACGGCGCAACCAGCTGTCCACGAGGTAGATGGCGCACCAGGGACCAAGCCACAGGATGATGAACAAGATGAAGTCAGTCAGCAGCGTGAAGAAGCGGCCGGAGAACACGGCGTATGCGGCCAGCGCTCCGCAGATGACTGTGTCGATGGCCACGCAGTGAATGCGCCTCAGCTTCGGGAAGATGCTCTGCAGCGTCACCCCGGAGGAGTACAGGTCAAGCGTGTTGATGGCGAACAGCTGCACGATCGCAAAGATCAGGTAGGGCCAGATGAACCAGCCCGGATAACCGCCGATCAGCGTGTTGACGGATGTGGCACCGGGCACCGCGGTGCCGATCGCGGCTCCGAGGATCTCGAGCAGGGCCGACGGTATGGCGGCACCGAGCGCGACGGCGATCACGATGCTCTTGGAGTCGGTGTTCCGCGGCAGGTAGCGCGAGTAGTCGTTGCCGTTCTCGGTCCAGCCGAGTCCGCCGGCCGAGATCACCAGGGCCAGGAAGATCATCATCGCGCCCCAGCTCGCGCCGTGCGCCGGAACGTGCAGGTTGGCCTTGGTCGCGGTGATACCGGCCATGATCGCGAATAGCACGATAAACGGGATCGCGAGCATGCGGAGTACCTTCAGCACGGCGGCGTGGCCAAGCCACGGCAAGATCGCCTGGATGGCCACGGCCGCGACGATAAAGATGACCTTCGCGGGAACGCCGGCCGCGTGGTGCGTCTTGCTGGTGAGCAGGATCGCGGCAAAGACAATCAGCGCGATGCCCTCGATCTCGAACCCGACCTGCGTGACCCAGTTGAAGAAGGAGGGCATCCGGTTCCCGTTGGGACCGAATGATGCCCTGCTGATCGCGAAGGTAGTAGTGCCGGCCTTGGGGCCCTGCAAGCTCGACAATCCGGTCAGCACGTACGAGACGTTGCCGACCAGGATGATGAGGATGGCCTGCGCGAACGACAAGCCGAACACCACGACTGCGAGCGCCCCGTAGACGACGAACTCGACATTCCAGACAGCGCCCGCCCACATCCAGAAGAGGCTGCTCGGCTTTCCCCACCTGTCATCATGCGGGACGTGCTCGATGCCGCGCTGCTCGACCGTAGTCAGCGACGGTGCCGAGCGACCATTCACGGTTCCCGTCTTACTCGAAGCTGCCACAGGCGCGCCTTTCTGGTCGCCGGAACTTAGCAAAAGGAACGGGCGCCCGAGGCGGGCGCCGCCTGCACGTCCGCGCTGACATCGTGCAGACCGGACATTACTACGCCGGACGATCTGTATGAAAGATCGCCACGCCAGCCTGCGCGGCCCGACCCGGCGTGCTCGCCAAGCATGGGAGCGGCGTAGGGCTGCCTATCACCGGCCCTACTTCACTTCCATCACCAAGATCAGACTCTGGGATGAGGACTCGGACGGCCAACACGGCGGTGTTTCGTCGGTTTTAGTTGACTTTGCGCTCGTAGGCTTGCCAGTAGGGCTCGCGGAGCTTGAACTTCTGCAGCTTCCCGGTCGCGGTCCGCGCGAGTTCGTCACGGATCTCGATCGAGGTCGGGCACTTGAAGTGTGCGAGGCGGGATCGCGTGTGCTCGATCAGGTCAGCCTCGGTGGCTTCGCTGCCAGGCCGGAGCACGACAAGCGCCTTGACCGTCTCGCCCCACTTAGCGTCCGGAACGCCGATCACCGCCGCCTCCGCTACGGCTGGGTGCTGGTACAGGCAGTCCTCCACCTCGATGGAGCTGACGTTCTCCCCGCCGCTGATGATGACGTCCTTCTTCCGGTCCGATATCACCAGATAGTTCTCGGCATCCACATGACCGCCGTCGCCGGTGTGGAACCACCCCCCGTCCAGGGCCTTCGCCGACTCATCGGGCTGCTCCCAGTAGCCGGCGAACACGTGATTGGACCGGGCGAGCACCTCACCCTCGTCATCG
>JASHTT010000606.1 GCA_030040415.1 Streptosporangiaceae bacterium
CCCAGCCGACCGGCAAGCCGCCCGCCGATAGCGAGGTGCCGCGTGCCGACGCCGTGCCCGCGTCCAGTCCGCCGCCCGTGCGTCCCGCCCCCGCGGCGGCCGGCGGCCCGCCCGATGTCGCCACGCTGCGGGCTCGCTGGCCGGACGTGCTCGCCGCGGTGCAGCGTGAGCGGCGGGTAGCCGCCATACAGCTCGGCAACGCGAGCGTGGACTCGTTCACTGACGGCGTGCTGACCCTGTCCTTCGCCCAGGCAGGCTTCGCGCGCGGGTTCCAGACCGGCGGCTACGACAAGGACTTGGTGGCCGTCCTGACCACCATGTTCGGGATGAGCCCGCAGGTGCGGACGACCGTGCAGGCCGACAACGGCGCGGATACGGGAACGGCCAGTCCCCAGCCAGCCGCGCCCGCACGGGAGCAGTCGGCGAGGCCGGCCGAGAGCCGTCAGCCGGCCGGCGGGCGGAGCGCGAAGGCTGCCGTCCCGGTCGACCAGCGTGGCCGCCCGGCGCCGCCGCGGGCAGTTCCTGATCCTCACGACATGGCCGCGGACGACGCGCTGACCGGCACGGACCTGATCGAGCGAGAGCTCGGCGGCACGGTCATCGAGGAGACCGAAGGCTGACCCGGACCGTCGCGTGCCGCCGTCGCGGCAAAGCCGTAGGCTCGGCATTGCGACCGACCCGGCACGGCACGCACCACGCGCTCGGCGGGGTCGGCACCAGGACCACCGCCGCCAGGGCGAGTGGCAGACGACGAGGGGGCCCGCGTGGAGCCCGGTGGCCAGCTCGATATGCAGCAGCTGCTGGCAGCAGCCGCGGCAATGCAGAATCAGCTGCTGAACGCCCAGCAGGAACTCGCAGACACCGAGGTAGACGGGACCGCGGGCGGCGGGCTGGTCACGGTAACCGTTAACGGCCAGGGTGATCTCGTCGACGTGCACATCTCAGCTGCCGCGGTCGACGCCGATGACCCAGAAGAGACGGCGCAGACGCTGTCGGACCTGATCCTCGCGGCCTACCGGGACGCTATCCGGGCCGCGGATGACCTGCAGGAAGAGACGATGGGGCCGCTCGCCGCCGGGCTCGGACCAGGCGGGTTGCCCGGAATGCCGGATATCTCCGGGTTCCCCGGACTGACCGGGCTGCCGGGCATGCCGGGCATGCCGGCTGGCATCGGCGATCCCGAGGATGAGCCGTCCGATCCGGAGCCGGACGACCCGCCCGCCAGCGGCAGCTGAGGCGGCCGAGGTGTACGAGGGCGTCGTCCAGGACCTCATCGAGGAACTGGGCCAGCTACCCGGAGTGGGTCCGAAGGGGGCCCAGCGGATCGCTTTCTACCTGCTGTCGGCCGATCCTGACCGGGTGCGGCGGCTCTCCGCCCTGCTCGTCGAGGTGACCGAGAAGGTCAAGTTCTGCCGGATTTGCGGGAACGTCGCCGAGGAAGACGAGTGCCGCATCTGCCGGGATGCGCGCCGGGATCTGTCGGTGATCTGCGTCGTGGAAGAGCCGAAGGACGTCGCGGCGATCGAGAAGATCCGCGAGTTCCGCGGGCGCTACCACGTGCTGGGCGGCGCGATCAGCCCGATCGACGGCGTCGGTCCCGAGGACCTGCGGATCAGGGAACTCATGTCCAGGCTGGCGGACGGCGACGTCACCGAGATCATCCTGGCGACCGACCCCAACCTGGAGGGCGAGGCGACCGCGACCTACCTGGCCCGGATGATCAAACCTCTCGGACTGCGGGTTACCCGGCCGGCCAGCGGGCTGCCGGTGGGCGGGGAGCTGGAGTACGCGGACGAGGTCACGCTGGGCCGTGCGTTCGAGGGAAGGAGGCTGCTGGATGTCTAAGGCACCGGGCGGATCGCGGCCGTCGGCCAGGGCGCGGAACGGGGACCTGGCGGCCGATCAGCCCGCCGAGGAATGGCGGCCGCTGGCCGACCGTGTCGCCGGGAACGCCAGGGACTTCCTCGATGGCATGGCGGCGGTGGCTCGCGGTGAGGGCGAGGACGAAACCGTCCCGCTGCTCTTGCTCGAGGTTTCCCAGCTGATGCTCGCGGGCGCGCAGCTCGGCGCTAGCAAGGACGTGATCCTGCCCAGTAACTGGGAACCTGACGTGGGCGCCGACCCCGAGGTCGACCTCGACGCGCTGCGGACAGGGCTGGCAGCCCGGCTGGAATCGGTCGACGAGTACGCGGAGGTGTTCGATCCGTACGCAGACACCACCGGAACGCCGTTCCGGCTGTCGGACGATCTTGCCGCGGTAGCAGCCGACCTGGTGCATGGCCTGCAGCACTACGAGGCCGGTCGGGTCGCCGAGGCGCTGTGGTGGTGGCAGTACTCCTACGTCAACCACTGGGGCACGCACGGCGGGGCCGCGCTGCGCGCCCTGCATTCCGTGGTCGCGCACGCCCGGCTGGACGTCGCGGACGAACCCGCGGCGCGGTAGCAGGTCGCTGTCCTCGGTAGACTCACCTGCCGTGGCTCTCGTCGTGCAGAAGTACGGTGGATCTTCGGTTGCCGACGCGGACGGTATCAAGCGAGTTGCGCAGCGGATCGTCGGCACGCGCAAGGCAGGGCACAGCGTCGTCGTGGTGGTCTCGGCGATGGGCGACACGACCGACGAGCTCAGGGACCTGGCAGACCAGGTGAGTCCGGCGCCGCCCGGCCGGGAACTGGACATGCTGCTGACGGCCGGCGAGCGCATCTCCATGGCGCTGCTCGCGATGGCGATCGCCAACCTGGGCCTTGAAGGCCGCTCGTTCACCGGCTCTCAGGCCGGAGTCATCACCGACTCCGCGCACGGCAGGGCCCGGATCATCGACATAACCCCCGGCCGGATCCAGGCGGCGCTCGAGGATGGCGCGATCCCCATCGTCGCGGGCTTCCAGGGAGTGTCCCAGACCACGAAGGACATCACGACCCTCGGCCGCGGCGCGTCCGATACGACTGCCGTGGCGCTCGCAGCGGCACTCGGGGCCGACTACTGCGAGATCTACACCGACGTGGACGGGGTTTTCACCGCCGATCCGCGGCTGGTACCAGGGGCGCGCCAGCTTCCCCGTATCTCCTACGAGGAGATGCTGGAGATGGCTGCCTGCGGCGCCAAGGTGCTGATGCTGCGGTGCGTGGAGTACGCCCGCCGTTACAAGATCCCGATCCACGTGCGGTCTTCGTTCAGCAACTCCGAAGGCACCTGGGTCACCGACGCGGTCGCAGCGGAAGGCGAGGCGATGGAACAGGCGATCATCTCCGGCATCGCGCAGGACACCAAGGAAGCGAAGATCACCATCGTCGGCGTGCCGGACAAGGTCGGTGAGGCAGCGAGGATATTCCGCGTAATCGCCGATTCTGGCATCAACATCGACATGATCGTGCAGAACATCTCCGCGGCGGCAACTGGCCGCACGGACATCTCGTTCACGCTGCCCAGGGATGACGGGCACCACGCCATGGCCAAGCTGCGCCGGCTGCAGGAAGAGGTGGGCTTCGACTCGCTGCTCTACGACGACCGGATCGGCAAGGTGTCGCTGGTCGGCGCAGGAATGCGCTCGCATCCGGGCGTGAGCGCGACGTTCTTCGGCGCGCTGGCCGAGGCGGGAGTGAACATCGAGATGATCTCCACCTCGGAGATTCGCATCTCGGTCGTCGTCGACCAGAACGACGTGCCGCTGGCAGTGACGGCGGCGCACGATGCGTTCGACCTGGGCGACGGCGGCGAGACGGCAGTCGTCTACGGCGGGACTGGCCGGTGAGCGCCCACTCCGGCAAGCCGGTGCTGGCCATCGTCGGCGCCACCGGCGCCGTCGGCACCGTGATGCGCGAGGTCGTGTCGGAGCGCGCCGACCTGTGGAGCGAGGTCCGGCTTGTCGCCTCGGCCAGGTCGGCAGGCCGGAGGCTGCCGGTACGCGGCGAGGAGGTCGTGGTCAGGGAACTGACCCCGGACGTCTTCGACGGCGTCGACCTGGCGATGTTTGACGTGCCGGACGAGGTGTCCGAGCGCTGGGCTCCGATAGCCGCATCGCGCGGCGTTGTGGTGATCGACAAGTCGGGGGCGTTCCGGCTGGATCCGCAGGTACCGCTCGTGGTGCCGGAGGTGAACCCGGACGATGCGGCGGACCGCCCCAAGGGCATCATCTCGGTACCGAACTGCACGACGCTAGCGATGATAGTGGCGCTTGGCGCCCTGCACCGGGCCTTCGGCCTGCGGGAACTCGTCGCGGCGTCGTACCAGGCCGCCTCTGGGGCTGGCCAGGCAGGGGCCGACGCGCTGTACGACCAGCTGAGCAAGGTGGGCGGCAACAGGACGCTTGGGCAGCGGCCCGGCGACGTCCGGGCCGCTATCGGTGACCCAGGCCCGTTCGGCGCGCCGCTGGCGATGAACGTGGTGCCGTGGGCTGGCTCGCTGCGCGACGAGGGCTGGTCGTCGGAGGAACTCAAGATCCGCAACGAGACTCGCAAGATCCTCGGCATGCCCGACCTCAAGGTGACGTCGACCTGCGTCCGCGTCCCGGTCGTCACCGGGCACTCACTGGCGGTGCATGCGGTCTTCGAGTGCGAGGTGACCAGGCAAGCTGCCCGGGAGGTGCTCGCGGACGCCCCCGGCGTGGAGCTCAAGGACGACCCGGAGCGCGGCGAGTTCCCGACGCCGGCCGACATCGTCGGGACGGACCCGACGTGGGTGGGCCGGGTGCGGCAGAGCCTGGACGACCCGCACGGCATCGACCTGTTCGTGTGCGGTGACAACCTGCGCAAGGGCGCGGCGCTCAACGCCGCGCAGATCGCGGAGTTGCTGGTGACAGGGCAGGCCGGGCAGCCGTCTTGACGGCCGCCCGCTAGGGCAGCATCTCGCCGGCATCGACGGGCACCGGGACCGTGTTACCCGCTGGTGCAAGCGGGCAGGCCCAGGCGGGGTCGTAGGCGCAGGACGGGTTATAGGCGAAATTCAGGTCGACGACTAGCAGGCCGTCGTCGCCGCCGAGGTCGGCGCCCTTGACGGTGTCGAGTACGTAGCGCCCGCCGGGGTAGGTCGCTCCGTCCGTCCTGGTGTCGCGGATTGGCACGAAGATGCCGCCGCCGTAGCTGTCCAGCCACCAGACGTCGAGCTCGCCCACTTCCGCCAGGCGGACGACCCCAGCACGCTCGAACGGGACGATGCCGTCCGTGCCCGTGCTCATCTCGATCCGGACATGCTCGACCTCGGTATCCACCGGCACGGTGAACCGCAGCTTCGGGTCGTACGGGGCTACCTGTGCGCCCGCGAAGTCCTGCCGTTCCGCTGGCGGCACCGGTGACTGGGGGTGGCTTGTCAGCAGCTCGTTACGCGCTTCCTGCCAGGTCTTATGGGCCGCCTGCGGATCCGGTGTAGCGCGGACCTCGGCGTAGATTGCTGCGACACGGCGCCGCCAGTCCAGGAGTGATATCGCGTCCACCTGCGCCCCGTAGCGTCGGCAAAACCGGCCTAGCCGAGCCTACGACACGGCTCTGACAGGCAGACCGGCTCCGGCGCGCCGGCACGTCAGCCGGCCAGGCCACCGTCGACTCGCAGCTGGTAGAGCAGCAGGTGCACGCCCGTGCCGCCACGGATAACCTCATTGCCGGCCGCGAAAGCCGACGCCCACCAGGCCCGGCGGATCCACCCCTGGCGGATGCAGTACTTCAGGATGGGCATGAGGTTGTAGTTCGTCAGGCTGGGTTGCCGGTTGACCCTCAGCCCGTGACTGTAGGTGGGCACGCCCAGCCGGCGCATCTGGATGTAGTTCCAGTAGGTAGTGACCCCGTTGACGGTGATCCACGTGCGGTGCTCGCCGATCCCCCAGTAGTAGCCGTTGTACAGGAACCCGTGCTGGCCGATCGACGGTCCCGGGATGCCGTTCCAGTCGAGCCATATCATCAGCTCGGCCCCGTCGGGGTGGTGCCCGTAGTCCCGGCCGCCGCGGTGCGGGCTGTACCGGGTGAACCAGAAGTCGGTAGCTTCATTGCCGAGCATCGACCTCGGGTAGCGGTCCCACCACCAGACGCGCAGCCGGTGAATATATTCCACCCGCAGCGGGAGCTTGGTGTGCTGAGTGCAAATGGTGTACCAGCAGCCGGTAAACAATTCCGGATACGCGTTCCACGCGAACGTCGCCTGCACCTCGCGCGTGATCCTGAAGTTCGAGCCGTCGCGGCTGTTGAAAAGGCACTCGAAGTCGCCGACGCCGCCCAGATTATGGCGTGTCGGGGCTGTGGTGTCCGTGAACGTGTCGTTACGCAGCACCATCGTGTTGTGGGCCACGTACTTCCAGGCCCCGTGCCCGCACACGTACGACCTACCGTCGGGTACGCGAGCTGATCCCAGCAGCGGAAGGGCCGAACCGAGGCTGGGCGGACCTGCCGCCGCGAGGGCCAGGCCTGCGGGGATGAGCATGCCCGCAAGCAGGCCGACCGTAACAATCAATGATCTCTTAGACATTCAGAACAAACTCCCGTCAACTGCCATGGGGTATTAGCTAGAGATCGCGAGGCTCATGTCGTTCCGTGTCATTAAGAGTTTCGTTGGCGTTTACGCTTATCCAAACGGGGACGTGGTGCGCACGGCAGATATTGTGGCCCAACGGATCTTTGCGCGGAATACAGCCGCCCATTTTCTTTCCGCCTTCTTCGCGGGCCGCACAGCCCGGGGCACTATTGACGGCGCCTTGACCAGGCATCCCCGAAGCCCGGAGTGGACCAGGCCGCGGAGTTCGGGCAGGCTTCGGCTATGGACAGGGTGTTCACGCTGGCGCAGGCACGCGCTCTCATGCCGGGCGTGCTTGCCCGTGCGAGCGAGCTGATCGAGGTCCGCGCGAGCCTGATCGAGCTGCAGACTTCCCTGGCTGCGGGCGCCCGCTCCCCGCTCGGTGGCCTGCCGGAGGCAAAGGGTTACCAGGCTCGGCTGAGCGAACTGCTCGGCTGGTTCCCTGCGCAGGGCGTCGAGGTCAAGAGCCTCGCGCCGCTCTTGCTGGACTTCCCATCGGAGATTGACGGCGAGCCTGTACTGCTGTGCTGGCTCGAAGGCGAGACCGAACTCGGCTGGTACCACAAGCTGGCGCACGGCTTTGCGGGCCGTCGTCGCCTTAGCTGAGTGCCGGAGCGACCGCGGCGGACGACCTCGACGTGGCCGGCCGAACCGGGGAAGATCGCTGCATGAGTCGTCATCAGCTCGACCCGTTACCGTCGACGACTTCCCAGGTGTTCTGCCGGGAATTGCCGCCGGTGCTCGCCGTCGAGCCAGGCGACACCGTTCTGCTCCGGTCCCTGGACGCGGCCGGTCATCTCGAGCGCCAGCAGGCGCCGGGCCAGGATGTCCCGAAGATGTTCGCCGAGTGGCTCGGTCACTGCCTGACCGGGCCGATCGAGGTCCGCGGGGCGCGGCCGGGCGACGTGCTGGCGGTGCGCTTTGTGTCGATGCGACCCGACGACTGGGGCTGGACATCAGCGGGCGGGCGTGACACCCCGCTGACCCGCCGTCTCGGCATGCATGAGGGCCCGGTTGCGCGATTGCTCTGGCGGATCGATGCCGGCGCCGGGACGGCTACCAGCGATCGGGGGCACACGGTGCGGATAGCCCCGTTCCACGGAGTGACGGGCCTGGCCTGGGACGAGCCGGGGGAGCACTCGACCATCCCGCCGAGGCCAGTCGGCGGCGGCAACATCGACTGCAAGGAGCTGACCGCCGGATCGGTCCTTTACCTGCCGGTTGACGTGCCCGGGGCGCTGCTGAGCATCGGGGACGGCCACGCGGCCCAGGGCGACGGGGAGGTCGCGGGCACCGCTATCGAGTGCGGCATGACAACCGAGGTTCAGCTGGAGCTGGTCACGCACCGGCCGGTTTCAGGAGTGCACGCGGAGACTCCGGCCGGCCAGGTCACCTTCGGCTTCAGCCCGGACCTCAATGTGGCCATGGGCGACGCGCTCGACGCGATGCTGACCTGGCTGCAGGCCAGCTATGGACTCGACAAGGCAACGACGCTGGCGCTGGCCAGCGCGGTGCTCGATCTTAGAGTCACGCAGGTGGCGAACCAGTCCTGGGGAGTGCATGCGCTGCTTCCGGCTGGCGCGATCAGCTGATACCTAGTCGGCATCCGCATCGCTGCCGGCCACTGCGCCGGCCCGGCACACGGCACCCGGCCGGTGTTACGGTCATGCCCGTGCAGATCAAGATCCGGGCCGCCCGGCTGACCGACACGGGCCAGATCGCTGGTGTCCACATCCGGTCTTGGCAGGTTGGCTATCGCGACCAGATCCCGCAGGACTACCTGGATGGCCTTGACCCCGCCGAGCGTGTCGGCATCTGGGACCGTGCGGTGCGGGAGGCGGACTGGCCGCGCCGCGGGACGCTGGTCGCCACGGAAGACGGGCGTGTCGTTGGTTTCGCTCACATCGCTCCGGCCAGGGACGAGGACTCCAACGGCGCGGTCGGCGAGATCTGGGCGATCTACCTGTCGCCCGATGTCTGGGGCAGGGGCATCGGCCGCGAACTCATGGCTGCGGCACTTAGCCAGCTCGCACAGGCCGGCTTCGAGCAGGTAACCCTCTGGGTGCTGGACTCCAACGCACGGGCACGGCGGTTCTACGAGGCGGCGGGGTTCAACCCAGACGGCGCGGTCAAGGACGATGACCGTCGAGGTTTCGTGCTGACAGAGGTTCGCTACCGCAGGTCGCTGCCGTGATCGGGCGCGCGGAGTTCGCCAGCTGGTCGTGGTAGATCCGCCGCATGACCCGCCGTCGTTCCTCGTCGGCCAGCGCGTCGATGAACAGCTCGCCCCGCAGGTGATCGGACTCGTGCTGCAGCGCGCGCGCCAGCTCGCCAGTTCCGCACACGGTGACCGGCTCCTGCCGCAGATTCAGCCCAGTTACGACCGCGTAGGCCGCTCGGCGCCGCTCGGCAACGATCCCAGGAACGGACAGGCACGCCTCCAGGCCGTCCTGGCTGCCCTCGAGCTCTACGACCCGGGGGTTGATCACGTAGCCGAGTTCTGCGTCCGCGTTGTAGGCGAAGACCGCGAGCGAGGAGCCGATCTGGTTGGCGGCGATGCCCGCCCGGCCGGGTTGCTGCACGCTGTCGAGCAGATCCTCGACGAGCGCTGCCAACGCCGCCGAGAACCGGGTCACTGGGTCGCTCGGGGTGCGCAGGATGGGATCACCCAGGTACCGCAAGGGACGCACGCTCACAACGGGTCTCGCCGTCGCTCGCTGTCCGCGGCGAGCTTGCCAATCTGTTCGAGTACCTCGCGGTGCCAGGTGAGCTCGGCCGCGATTCGCAGCCGGGCGTGCTCGACCACGAGATCGTCGGCGACTGTCTGATCCGGCCACGCGCGCTCCCGATGATGGTCGAACCTGGCCGCCTGGGCAGACAGCGCCTGCAGGCGGTCGTCAAAGTAGTCGCGCAGCGCCTCCTCGCTCATGTCGGCGCTCATCGCGAGCGCGAGGTCGACCGGGTCTGGCTGGACCCGCACGGCCTGCAGCGCCTCGGCCCTGAGCACTGTCAGTTCGCGCAGCCCTTCACCGGTGATGCCATAAACGGTACGGGCCGGTAGTTGTCCCGCCTGCTCGGTCCGCAGCGGCTCGATGAGCCCCTCGGCCGCCAGCCGGTGCAACGCGCCGTACAGAGACCCCGGACGCACCTGCGACCAGAGCTGGGTCCGGTCAAGCCGGGCATCGCGGCGGAGCTGGTGGCCATACATCGGGCCGTGCTTGGCCAGCGCTCCGAGGATGAACAGGCGCGTCGGGTTCACCAGCCTAGTAAAACATGACTGCTCAAATTTGACTAGCTGGGTCGCGCGACACGGACCTAGCAACATGAAAAGTTGCGGAACGGCTTGCTATCGCAGTCTGCCGGCAGAGTAACGGGGTGGATAGTTCTGGCTGAATTATCGGGGTTGCCCGCTGGTAAGCGAGATTTTCCGCGGTCACGGGCGTCATCTCGATCCAGTTGTAGCGCATTGGCTTGGCTAATTCGCGCTAGCATTGATGGATGGAGAGGTGAGTATTTATGTCGACGTCCTATTATCTGGGAGGTTCATCTGGGTCAGCCGCGATCGGGTCGGTTCGACCGGTGCTCGATCCGGCGGCTGGTGCTTTTTTTGACGTCGACAACACCATCATGCGGGGCGCATCCATCTACTATTTCGCGCGCGGACTTGTGTCCAGGAAGATGGTCGCGCCACGTGACATCGCCCTGATGGTCTGGGGCCAGTTCTCATTCCTGCTGCGCGGCACCGAGAGTTCCGACCACATCGACGCGGTACGGAAGGCGGCGCTGGCGTTCGTCGCCGGCAGCACCGTCACGGACATGACCAGGCTCGGTGAAGAGATCTACGACGATGCGATCGCCAGCCGGATCTGGGAAGGCGCGCGCGAGCTCACCCGGCACTACCTGGCGGCCGGCCAGCGAGTCTGGCTCGTCACCGCCACGCCGATCGAGCTCGCCGAGATCATCGCTCGCAACCTCGGGCTGACCGGGGCTCTCGGCACCGTCGCGGAGACCCAAGGCGGCGTCTACACCGGGCGCCTGGTCGGTGCGCTGCTGCACGGCGAGGCCAAGGCTGAGGCGATCCGCGGGCTGGCCGAGCGTGAAGGACTTGATTTGCGCAGGTGTGCGGCCTATAGCGACTCCAGGAACGACCTGCCGATGCTGAGCATGGTCGGGCACCCGAACGTGGTCAACCCCGATCCGCGGCTGCGCAAGGAAGCACGCCAGCGCGGCTGGCCCGTCTATGACTTCCGCGACGGCCGCCGGGAGACCATGTTCGCCCTGCCAGTGGCGGCGGGTGCCGGAGCGGTCGCGGGCGGCATGGCAGCCGCCGTCGCACTGCACCGGCGCCGGGCCGAAGGCTAGCCACCCGGCTGCCGAGGGCCCGCGTTAACCCGACATCAACCGGGCTGCCGACGCGACCCGTTGCCCGGCTTCCGTCCAGCAGCACGTCGGCGACCAGTCGTGGGTTGTCTGTCATGGGCACGTGGCCGCATCGAGGCAGCCGGATTATCCGGGCCTGCGGCAGGCGTGCCTTCGCCACGAGCGCCTGACGTGGTCGCAGCAACCGGTCGCGGGCGCCCCAGGCAATCGTCACCGGAACCTCGCGCGGAATGTGTCCCGCAAACGGGACAGCTGCGTCGAGGATCGCGTTCATCGCCGCCCTGGAGTTCAGGAATGCCTCCATGTCGCCGCTTGCCTGCCGCGGCGTGACCTGGGACGGCCGGCTGACGATTTCGGCGTATATGAGCGCCCTGCCCGCCGTGCTGCGCGCCATGAACGGGCCGAGCGGCCTGGTGATCTGCCCGGCGACCTGCATGACCTTGTTGACAGCCCGCGCGTAACTGAATTCCCTATCGCTGCGCCAGAACCCCGCAGGGGAGAAAGCGGTCACGCTCGCCGCGCGCCCCGCCACGGCGAGTTCGAGCGCCAGGCGCCCGCCGAGGGAGTTCCCGGCTACGTGCGGGTTGTCGAGACCCAGCCGGTCAAACAGGTCGATCGTGTCCGAAAGCATGGCGTCCGCCACTGACCGCGTTGTCGTATCAAGCGGCGGCGATTCGCCATGACCCGGCAAATCGATAAGAATCACATCACGATATTGAGTAATTCGGCCAAGTATCGCGGTCCATGCCTGCCGCCGATGCCCGATACCGTGCAAGAGCACTAGCGGTGGTCCCGCGCCCAGCCGTTCATAGGCCAGTCCCACCTGATACTTCCGCCCCCTATGTTGCCCCTAACAACATGCTAACGCCCGCTTATACGAGGGGACCGGGCAGGATATCGCAGCCAGTCAAAGTCCGCCGTCAAGGCCGGGATGGCTCAGGGGGCCGCTCACCGCTACTGGCAGCGCGGATCACGCCGACCGGGCGGCGCAATAGCGCGGTCATGCGCACCAGAATCCGGCGCGCATGGCTGTCGGCTGGGATCCAGCTCAGGTTCCAGGCCTGATCCTCGCTCTCGGGAAGAAGCTCGTCGGTCAGGCCCGTGCGACGCGGCAGGTACGCGCGTGCCGCGACGTAGCCGAGGAAGGCCAGCCCGGCCAGCATGAAGCAGTTAGCGACCAGCGTCACCACGCCGTGGAAGCCGAACTGCCCGTCGGAATTCGTGTGCGGCGTGAACCAGTTGGGCGCCAGCACGAACAGCAGGTACCCGCACGCCGCGGCGATCCTCGCACCCTTGCCGCCGCGCAGCAGGACGACGAGAGCCGGCAGCACCCATACCCAGTGGTGCGTCCACGAGACCGGCGAGACGAGCAGACCGGTAACGCCGGTCACCGCCGTGGCCCCCAGCCAGTCCTGGCGCCTGGCCAGCGTTACCGCCAGGGCCAGGCCTGCGGCCCCGAGGACTATCGAGACCAGGTCGGGCCAGAGGCCAACGTGACCGATACCGCCGAGGATCCGGACGACGGCCGCGTACACCGACTGGTTGCTGATGTACGGCACGCTGACCCGCTTGGTGTCGTAGAACAGCTTCGTCCAGTACAGCCGCGAGGCGGCCGGGTCAACGAGGTAGCCGATCACACCACACACCACGAAGGTGATGGCCGACACCAGGGCGTCCTTCCACCGCCTGGTCAGCAGGAACAACAGGACGAAGATGCCGGGTGTCAGCTTGATCGCGGTCGCAAGGCCCACGCCTAGGCCGGCCGTGCGGCCCTGCGAGACGCGCCACATGTCGATGAGCACCAGGGCGAACAGGAAGATGTTCACCTGGCCCAGGTAAAGCGTGTGGTACATGGGCTCGAGCACGAACCCTGCGGCGACCATGGCAAGCACCACCATCCGGCCTGGACGGTACCCGGCCAGCCGCAACGTCAGCACGCACGCCCAGGCGAGAGCCACCACGGAGCCAAGCTCCCAGCACAGCCGGACGATGAACCCCGGGACAAAAGTCAGCGGGGTGAACACGGCGGCCGCGAACGGCGGGTAGGTGAACCAGTTAGCGTGCGCCTTGACGTCGTACAACCGCAGGCCGTGCAGCACCTCACGCCCGCCCCACAGGTAGATCTGCAGGTCGAAGGGCCGGTACAGGGCCACGAACCCGACGAGGAGCGCGAGCTCGCCGATCAGCAGCGCGTATACGACGTTCCTGGTCCGGCTGCTGGCCAGCCAGCCTCCGCTGAAGAGATTGTCGGCCGACAGCCAGGCGCTGGGGTCGCCGTCGGGGATCCGATGCTCGGCGGGCGGATCGTACCGATCCTCGCCGCTGGCGTCGCGCACCTGCACGCTGCCGGTTCGAAGGGGCATCATCGGTCTGTCCTCAGGGTACGGTGTGGCATCAGCCGCGCACGTCGACTGCCGGGTAACTGTAAGCTCCCTCTGGATTCGCTGGGAATGGCCACCGTCTAAGACTGCCGGTGACCCCGGCCTGCGGTCGTCATCCCAAGTGCCGATCTCGGTTACACCTCCGAGCCACCTCGCGTCGCCTTCCTCATACCTGGGCATGACCCGCCAGGCACCTGCGGCGTTCACGGTCTCAGCGTTCCGTGCCGACGCCCCCGAGGGCAATCGGGATGATCCCCGAGCCCACCCTGACGTCGGTATCGCTGGGTAACCGCTGTGCCATCAGCTTGCCCCGAACCGCCGCCCTTATCGATGGGCCTGCGTCCACATCGCCGGTAGGGCTAGGCCTACACGGTCACTTACCGCCGAGCGTGCTGCCGCTTCTCGAAGTACCAGTACTCGGGGAAGAAGGAACCGAGCGGGCTCTGCGTCACGCCGCGTAGCTTCGCGCTGACCGCAACGACGGAGTACGGCACCGGCATCCAGATGACCGGCAGCTGGCTCGCCGTGTAATTGGCGTAATCGTGAAACACAGTCAGGCTGTTGCTCGTCTGCACCGCCCTGATCAGGGCGTCCATCGCCGGGCTGGAGTAGTCGCCGTAGTTCCATTCGGCGCCGGTCTGGAACAGCGGCTCGCCACTCGGCTCGTAGCCCGGCCCGTTGAACGTCCAGTAACCCAGGTAGATCATTGCTGTCGTGCACGCTTTCGGCGTGCACGGGACGGGTGACAGGAGCGACTCCGGGAACTCCGGCGAGATGTGGATCCCGGCGCCAGCGAGCTCTGCGCCAACGGTCCACATGGTCGCTGCCAGGTAGGGAGTGCCGGTCGAATCGACCGCGACCCCCAAGTCGGCGCGCTCCCCCCTCGCTATGCTGGCGCCGCACTCGTCGTCTGCCGTCCCTGGGCGCTCACAGCTCAGCGTGCCCCGGATATCGGCCCAGCCGTGCGCCGCCAGCAGCGCCTTTGCCTTCGCCGGGTCGTACGGGTATGGCCCAGCGCCGTGATGGCCGGCCATCGCGCTCGAGGCCCACTGGCTGGGCGGCTCGCTCGGCACGCCGCCGGCCGTGGCGACCGCGTAGCCGCGGTCCATCTTCTCGGCTATCGCGTCCTGGTTGGTGAGTTCCTGCAGTGCCTGGCGGAAGTAGAGCTGGCGGAACATCGGGGCGTCCCGGCCGTACTGGAAGTCCAGCGTGTAGTAGTTGACGCTGAAGGTGTAAGCCGGCTGCAGGTCGTAGTTCTTGCCCACCGGGTTGCTGCCAGGCAGTGCCTGGCCTACCGGTTTGGCTGGCAGGTTGGCCTGCGGGATGGTAGCGACGTCCACCTGACCGTCGCGCAGGGCATCGAACACGGCCGTTTCGCTGTCGTAGCTGACGAGCCGAAGCTTCGCCAGGGCGGGCTTCAGCGGGCCCGAGTACAGCCGGTTGGGCACGAAGGTGAGATTGCCGCCGAGCCGGAAACTCGACAGGCGCCAAGGTCCGTCGACGACCGACCACGGTGCCGCGGACGCGGCGTAACTGCGCGTGTTCTTGGACATGGTGGTGAGGTACCCGTACACGGCCTTGCACCTGGCCCAGTGGTCGGCTGCGCTGTCCCGGGCGCAGCCGCCACTGCCGGGGGCTGCGCCGGGCTTCGTGACGTCCCAGGCCAGCGGCATCGGCGTGATCTGGGCAAGCTCGTTGCCGGTGAACCAGTCGCTCGCATACGGCCTGTTCAGCCGCAACTGCACGGTCCGGGGTCCGGTAGCCCGGTAGGAGACGATGTTGTCAGGGATGCCGCCCTTGACGTAGCCGAAGAAGTTGAGCTTCTCTGCCTCGTCCATGTTCAGCCAGAACACGACGTCCTGCGCGTCCACCTTCTCCCCGTCTGACCAGGACCAGTCCTTGAGCGTGATCGAGACCGTGCGGCCGCCGTCACTGAAGTTGGCTGGCTCCGCTGGTGAGAGCGGGTAATTCACGGTGACCGAATCGCTGTTCCCGCCGAACACGTAGAGCGGCCGGTACATCAGGTCGATGAAATCCTGGTAGTTGTTCACGCTGTAGTACGCGAGCCAGCCGAACGGGAAGATCCAGTTCGGGCCGGCTCCGGACAGGTACGCCACGGTCGCCGTCCCGCCCCGCGGACGGTAGACAACTGCCGCATGCCGGCCGGCTGTGCTGCAACCGGCGAGCAGCGTGACCACGGCCAGCACGCTCAGCATGGCTGCGTGCCGGCCCCGGCGCAGGCACGCCATTCCGCGCCGCACTGCAGGCCCTAACTGCGTCACTCTTCCAAGGCTGTCGGCCGGCGGTGTCGGCGGGGATACGAAAACGTCACGTCTTCCCTCCTGTGCCGCAAGCGCCTTAGCCGGTCCTCAGTGCCGTCCGCTCCGCACCCCGTCAGCCGCGTGCCATGAGTGACTACTACCGAAGCGAGCGGTGTAGCGTCTCGATGTGCGCAAGGCGAAAGCGCCGAGTGTCGTCTGGATCGCGGAAGTGCTCGTCAGCACGCCGGTCGCGGCCAAGATTACGGGCAGGCACGGACTGGACCCTGGCGAGCTAATCAGGCTGGTCAGGTCTCCGCCGCCACGGCTCGGCACCCTGGTGCGCGATGACCGCGGCGACCGGCTCTACGTGAAGGTGCGCACGGCCGCGGGAGAGTCAGTCCTGGTCGTGCTGTCTCCCTTGGCTGAGGACGTCTGGCGAGTCACCAGCGCCTACCTGGAGACGCGCGAGTGGGGGCATGATGAATAACGTGGTCAACGACTTCTATGTCGAGGACGAGTCGCCAGACGAGATCAGGCGGTCACTAAAGTCTGGCGTCCCGGTGATCGTGATCCCCTCCCGCCTCCGCCGCGACATGCGGGTACGGCTGGGGAAGCTGCTCAAAGATCTCTCCGACGACTTGGGCCGCGCAGCCGAGAGGGTCGGCACTGTAGGTACGACCTCGGCGCGCCTCCGGCCCGCTCCCCGGCCGGAGGCCGGGGCCGCACCGAACTCGCCGGCACTCGGCACCGGAGGCGACTAGAGCCTTCGCCGGCACGCTGCACGCCGGAAGACCACCAACCGGCAAACTGCAAATCGCAAATAGGTGCGGCCGGGATCTCGCGCCTGCAAACGTTCTCATCCTATACTGGTCCATAAGTGTCATTTCTATCGGCTGCCCGCAACCGTGTCCCGCTCGCCTCGGCTGCTGGCTCGCCGCGCGAACTGCTGGCGGGGCGCGACAGCGTAGTTAAGTTGCCGCAAATGGGATCGGTTTGGGTGGCTATTGGCTCAGGCGAGTGGAGTTCGCGTCGGCAGCACGCTGCTTGAGCGCGCAGAACAGCTATCTAAC
>JASHTT010000607.1 GCA_030040415.1 Streptosporangiaceae bacterium
CACGGGTCGCGGCGACCGTGCTGGCGATCCCGCCAGCGCTGTAGGGCAGCCCGGCCATCCGGGCGGCGAACTCACCGCCGCGCTCCCCGGCGAAGACCAGGTGCGCGTGCGAGTCGACGAACCCGGGAAGCACCGTCCGGCCTTCGGCATCGACCAACTCGTCTGCAGCCGGAGCCTGCGACGCCGGGCCCGCCCACGCGACCCGGCCAGCCTCGGCGACCAGAGCCGCGTCTGTCAGCGCCTCGAACCCGCCAGGGGCAATCCCCGTGTCCTGCGGGGCATTGGTGACTAGCTCTCCTATGTTGGTGATCAGCACGCTCACCCGCGCATCGTGCCACAGAGCCAGCCCGGAGGGACGACCCCCCGGATCCCCCCGCCGGATCCAGCCCGGGAGGACGACCCCCCGGATCCCCCCGCAGGCCAGCCCGGGGACGGCTGCTGGCGGCCACTTAGCTGGGTCGTTATGGCTGCGGCAAAGTGGCCCATACCACGTCAGCCCCTGGGTACTCTGGTGTGCTACCTAAGCCAGGCCAGCGACCCCGCCGCTGGCATACCGTGACCGGGACACAGGACGGTCGCGACACCGGCAGGACGGAGGTCAGATGCGCCACGGCTCAGGCGGGCGCGTTAGGTACCGGTCCAGGTCGGCTGGCCGCGCGCGCGGCTCGGCCAGGCACTTCACGTACTGGCACCATCTAGGCCTGGCAGGCAAGATCGGCTACATCGCGGCCACGTTCTCAGCCCTCGTCGCGGTGACCGCGGGTGTCGGCGGCTACGCCTATTACCGGCACCTGGTGGGAAACATCAGCGACGTAAACGTCGGCGGGCTTACTGGCCGGTCGGTCTACGGCCAGCTCAACATCCTGGTACTCGGCTCACAACAGAGAGCCGGCCAGAAGGGCTACTTCGGCGTCGCCCCAGGCGACTCGCCGGACACCGATAACTCGGACAACCTGCTGCTCGTCCACCTGAACGCCACCCACACGCACGCGACCGTGCTGTCGATCCCACGGGACACGTTCGTCTACGAGCCGGGTTGCAAGGCCCGCACCCGGATGATCGGCATCGGCATTCAGGGGCCCTACGCCTATCCGCCGGGCAACATCATCGATGGCGCGCTGAACATCGGCGGTCCCACCTGCGCGGTCAGGACCGTGGAAGATCTGACCGGCATCAAGCTCGACCACTTCGTGGAGTTCGACTTCAACTCGTTCCGCACGATGGTGGACGCCATCGGTGGCGTCGAGGTCTGTGTGCCCAAGGGCGGCTACTACGACAAGGCGTCGGGCGTCCACCTCACCGCCGGACGCCACCTGCTCAAGTACGACCAGGCGCTTGCCTACGTGCGCCAGCGTGACGACCTCGGCGCGGGTACCACCGACGCGGGCGGCGACCTGCCGCGCATCGCGGTGCAGCAGGCGTTCATCTCCTCTGTGTTGCAGAAGGTCGAAAAGGAGGGCCTGCTCAGCAACATCCGCGAGGTGCCGCAACTGCTGGACATCCTCAGCACCGCGACGAAGGCGCTCACGGTCGACAAGGGACTAGGCACCGTCAACAACCTGCTGACGCTGGCCAAGTCGCTGGCCCACCTGCAGGCCAGCGACGTCTCGCTGATCACCATGCCGACGACGATGGACACCTTCGACTACCCGACGTACTCAGAGCACGAGATGGCCGTCCAGCCGCAGGATGACGTGCTGTTCGGGATGATCCTGCACGACCAGAGCTGGCAGGGTCACCTGCCACTCGAGCCGCACAGGAAGGTCCAGGTTCGGGTGCTGAACGGCACCGGCGAGACTGGCCTCGCCTCGCGCACCGCAGCCAGCCTGCGCAAGCTCGGCTTCGACGTTGTCAAGATCGGCAACGCGCCGTACACCAGCACGACGACCGTCACCTACTCGGGCATCGAGCGAGCCGACAGTGCCTACACGCTGATGACCGCGCTCAAGGAGTTCCCGGCTGGGGAGAATCTGCGGAACGAACCGGAGAACCAGGTCGGCTCGTGGGGCCCGGTCAACCTGATCCTGGGCACCGACTTCGCCGGCGTGACCGCACCCAAGCACGTAACCAAGGCCGCGCTGGACAAGTCCAGCAAGTCGAAGCACGGCAAGAAGGCCAAGCACAGCAAGGGCGATAGCGCCGCCACGGCGGCGGCCGCCTATGGCAGCGCGACCGGGCCAGGCGACGTCCAGTCCCGCAACGCCGCAGCCAACATCTGCTCGGGCCTCCCGCTGGGCGACAACTAGCCGAAGCACTTCCTTGATCACGGAAGATCCGGGCCGTCCCAGTGCCCGGATCTTCCGTGATCATGGTCCAGGGTCGCCGTGATCGCGGCAGCGAGCTTGCCGGAGACATCCGGGACGAGCAGGTGACGACTGTCGGCGACCACGTCGCGGCCGCCGATCACCACGTGCCTGACGTCAGCGGCGGTCGCGCCGAACACGACGGACTCCAGCGCGGTGGCCGTGCCTGCCCCGGCGGTCCGCGGTGAGTCGAGCGCGACAGTTACCAGGTCAGCAAGACCGCCCGGGGCTATGTCCCCGGCCTCAGGCCAGCCCAGGCTCGCGTGCCCGGTGGCGGTAGCGGCCGTGGCGAGTTCGGCCGCGCTGAAGTGCCCGCGCTGCCCGGAGGCCAGCCGCTCGTCAAGCTCCACCCGGCGGGCCTCCTCCAGCAGATCGATCACGGCGTGGCTGTCGCTGCCGATGGTCAGCGGGCTGCCCGCCGCGGTGAGCGCACCCGCCGGCCCGATCCCGTCGGCCAGGTCCGCCTCGGTCGTCGGGCAGAAGCAGACGTGGCTCCTGCTCTCGCCGAGCAGCCGGACGTCGCTAGCCGACAGGTGCGTAGCGTGCACCGCGGTCGCGCGCGGACCGAGTGCCCCGGCATCCTCGAGTACCTGCGCCGGCGTCCGTCCGTGCGCCGCCAGGCAAGCCCGGTTCTCGGCGACCTGCTCCGACAGGTGCACGTGCAGTGGCGCGCCGCGCTCCCGCGCCCACGCCACGACCGGCGGCATCTGGCCTGGCGGGACCGCGCGGACGGAGTGGATAGCAGCGCCAGGCCGCGCGTCCGGGCCCGGCATGCCGGGCCCGGACCATAGTTCCGCTGCCCTGGCCGCCCATGCCGTGGCGTCGGCGTCACCGAACCGCAGTTGCGTGCCCTGCAGCGGCTCCTGGCTGCCGTCCGCGGCAAGCCCGCCGGACAGGTAACACGTGTCCAGCAGGGTGATCCTTATCCCCGCTCGTCTTGCCGCCTCGACCAGCGCCCTGCCCATCTGGTTCGGGTCGGCGTACCGCGTCCCGTCCGGCCCGTGGTGCAAGTAGTGGAACTCCCCTACGCAGCTGATCCCGGCGAGCGCCATCTCGGCGTACACCGCGGTTGCCAGTTCGAGGTAGCTGTCCGGGTCGAGTCGGGAGGCGACCTCATACATGCGCTCTCGCCAGGTCCAGAAGGTGCCCCGGCCGGCCTGCGTGATCCCGCGCAGGGCCCGGTGGAACGCGTGCGAGTGGGCGTTCGCGAGGCCAGGCATGGTCAGGCCAGCCAGCCGGGTGACGCGGTCCTGCGGCTGCTCACCGGCCTCCGGCGTCACCGCGGTGATCCGCTCCCCCGACGCCTCGATGAGGACATCACGGCGCAGCCCGCCGGACGGCGACCATGCCAGCTCGGCGAGCCACAGCCTGGTCGGCCCGGGCGCCGTCGCGGTCACCGACCCGCCAGATCGGCGAGCACCGCGGTCAGCGCGGCGACTCCCGTCTCACAGTCGGCAAGCTCGGCATGCTCGGCCGGCGAGTGCGACACGCCGGTCGGGTTCCGCACGAACAGCATGCCTGCCGGCACCCGCGCCGCGAGCACGCCGGCGTCGTGACCGGCACCGGTCGGCAGCAGCGGCGGCACGCTGCCCTCGGCGCTGAGCACACCGGCCATCCGGTCGCGCAGCACCGGGTCGAAGCTGACGGCCGGACTGAACGACTCGCGGTTGATCTCCATGAGCACGCCGTGCCGGCCTGCCGCCTGCCGCGCGGCCTCGCCGATGCGGCCGACTAGCCGGTCCAGGGTTGCCTCGTCGGCGGCGCGGGCGTCCAGCCATGCGTGCACAGCGGAGCAGATCGCGTTCGCGGCACCCGGCTCCGCTACCACCTTGCCAAACGTCGCCAGGCTGGCGCACTCCGCCGCGGCGTCCCTGGCGGACAGCGCGGTCGCGGCGAACGCCAGCATGGCATCCCGGCGGTCGGCCAGCCGTGTCGTGCCCGCGTGGTCGGCACGGCCGGTGAAATCCAGCCGCCACCGGCCGTGCGGCCAGATTCCCGCGCCGATCCCGACCGGCGCGGACAGCCCGTCCAGTGCCCTGCCCTGCTCGATGTGCAACTCGACGAGCGCCCCGATCTGGCCGACCAGTTCGTCGTCGGGTCCGGCGAGTGCGGCGTTCCGGCCGGCGGCAGTCATCGCATCTGCCAGGCTCACCCCGTCGCCATCGCGCAGCTCCCGGGCTGTGGCCGGGTCGATCGCGCCGGTCATCAAACGGCTGCCGAGGCACGCGACGCCGAACCTGGCGCCCTCCTCCTCGGCGAACGCGACGACGGCGATCGGCCTGGCCGGCTGGAAGTCGAGGGCCCGCAGCTCGGCCACGGCCGCGAACGCGGACACCACGCCAAGCGGCCCGTCGAACGCGCCGCCGTCCGGCACCGAGTCCAGGTGACTGCCGGTCACGACGGCCTGCTCGCTGCCGGGCCGACCCCACCACGCCCACAGGTTGCCGTTCCGGTCGCAGTCGGTTCGCAGGCCAAGGCTGCTGGCGGTGCGGGCAAACCAGGCCCGGCATGCCATGTCAGCCTCGGTCCAGGAGTAGCGCCGGTAACCGCCACTGCGCTCGTTGCGTCCGATGGGCAGCAGACGTTCCCATATGGTGGTGAAATTCATGCTCGGCGCATGGGCAGGCGCACGCCGCGCTCCGCGGCGACCTCGATGGCCCGGTCGTACCCGGCGTCCGCGTGCCTGATCACGCCCGAGCCGGGGTCGTTGGTTAGCACGCGCTCAAGCTTCTGCGCGGCGAGCTCGGTGCCGTCGGCCACACACACCTGGCCGGCGTGGATCGAGCGGCCTATCCCGACGCCGCCGCCATGATGGATGCTCACCCAGGACGCCCCGGACGACGTGTTGAGCAGCGCATTCAGCAGCGGCCAATCAGCGATCGCGTCGCTGCCGTCGGCCATGTCCTCGGTCTCCCGGTACGGCGAGGCGACCGACCCGCAGTCGAGGTGATCGCGGCCGAGCACCACGGGCGCCTGCAGCTCACCCCGGCTGACCATGTCGTTGAAGCGCAGGCCCGCGAGGTGCCGCTCGCCGTAGCCGAGCCAGCAGATCCTGGCAGGCAGGCCCTGGAACTTGACCTTCTCGCCCGCCAGCCTGATCCACCTTGCGAGTGCCTCGTTGTCCGGGAAGAGGTCGAGTATCGCTGCATCGGTGGCGGCGATGTCCGCCGGGTCCCCGGACAGGGCAGCCCACCGGAACGGGCCCTTC
>JASHTT010000608.1 GCA_030040415.1 Streptosporangiaceae bacterium
TACGAGGTGCTGATACTCGCCATCGGCGCGATCGCCTCGGCGTTCGCGCCGAACTACGCGTTCCTGCTGGTCTGCCGCGTCATCCTGGGTATCGGCATCGGCGGCGACTACCCCGTGTCGGCCACGATCATGAGCGAGTACTCCGGCAAGCAGTCCCGCGGCCGGATGGTCGGCCTCGTCTTCGCCATGCAAGGCGCGGGCCTCATCATCGGCCCGCTGATCGCCTCTGCGCTGCTTGGCTCACACCTTTCCAGCGACGCCACGTGGCGGATCCTGCTCGGCCTCGGCGCGATCCCCGGCCTCGCGGTCTTCTACCTGCGCCGCCAGATCCACGAGACCCCGCGGTTCGCCATGGCCGGCGGCGCGACACAGGAGGCAGAGGCTGCTATCGCGGCGGCGACCGGCACTGCCGCCGCGCCTGCGGTCGCACGCGAATCTGCGGCGCGGCATCCGCAAGGTGCCCTGGAGGGGTTTGCGATATTTGCCAGAAACCAGCGCATGCTGCTCTGGCTGATTGGCACCGCAGGCGCGTGGGCCTTGCTCGACTTCTGCTACTACGGCAATAGCATCTCGGCGCCGGAGATACTCGCGCTGCTCAACCCCAAGGCGTCAGAGCTGCACAACACGCTGATCGAGCTCGCGATCTTCGCGGTGTTCGCGGTGCCGGGTTACTTTGTCGCGATAGTGCTCCTCGACCGAACCGGCCGCAAGCGGATACAACTGCTCGGCTTCGCGGCCATGGCCCTGATGTTCCTGGTGATCGGGATCGTCCCGAGCGTCACGGTCAACGCTGCGCCGTTCGTCATCCTGTATGGCATCAGCTACTTTTTCACCGAGTTCGGGCCGAACACGACGACGTTTGTGTATCCGGCGGAGATATTTCCCGTGGAGGTCAGGACGACTGGCCACGGCATCTCCGCCGGGGCTGGCAAACTGGGCGCGTTCGCAGGTGCGTTCCTGTTCCCAGATTTCCTGGCGTCATCGCTCGGCATCCGCGGAGCGGAGATCATCGCCGGCTGTGTCGCGGTGGCCGGCCTGCTGCTGACCGCCGCGCTGCTCCCCGAGCCCAAGGGCAAGAGCCTCGAAGAGCTGTCGGCCGAGGCGCACGCGACCGCACAAGTTAGCTTGGAGCCAGCATGAGCTACAAGGTCGTGGTCGGGGTTGACGGATCCGCGCACAGCGCCGCGGCGCTCCGCTTTGCCCTTGCCGAAGCCGCCAGCCGCCCATCGGGCGAGGTGACGGCGCTGCTGTGCTGGCAGTTGCCGTTCCTGTCGATACCTGGCGCCTTCGACAAGGCTGAGCTGGAACGGACCTACGAGGAGTTCCTGATCAAGACCGTCAGCGAGATCGCGCCGTCCCCACCCGTGCCGCTCCTGCCACTGGTCGCCCAGGGTGACCCCACCGAGTCGCTGATCGTCGCGTCCAGGGATGCCGACCTGCTCGTTCTGGGCATCAGGGGACGCTCGCCGTTCGCCGGCCTGATGCTCGGGTCGGTCAGCCAGGCCTGTGCCGCGCACGCACAGTGCCCCGTCGTGCTGGTCAAGCGCAGCGACGAGCCCGGCTAGGCCTCGGCATGCCGCGTTAGCTGCCCTGTTGTGCCTGCCTGATCATCTCCCTGAGGTGGTCCTGCTCAGGTACGGACAGGTCGGACCTGATCAGTTCCATCCCGTTCCCCTGGAACGCCCGCGCCACCTGGTCGATCACGGCCCCAGAACTCAGCATGACGACAGCCGACGTACCCGGCATGAGGTCGGTCTTGACCGTCTCGATCATCGAGCCGTCGACTGTCTCGTGCTTGATCTTGCGCATCAGCGAGGAAACCATCGTTCCCTCGTCGGTCACGTGCTCCTGAACCGTGGGCGCACCGGCGTACTGCGGCCATCGCAGCACCGCGACGTCCTGCACGTCGATGAGGTCCTGTGCGTCCAGCGCCTTGAGCTTGAGTACGGCCCCGTCGGCCCCCTCGGTTCCCGCGAATCGCCACGCCGTCGTCGGCATCAGTCCGCTCCTTCCCGGATCAGCCCGCCCATCGCACGTTCCTCCTGTACGTAGGCGCCCGCACCACCCGACCGGGGTGATGTCGGCGCCACGGCCCTGAGCCATGCTGAGTGCACAACCATGCAAACCTGCCAGGAGGCGACCGTGGAGCAGTACCCGAACATCAGTGATCACGGGCTCATTGGTGACCTGCAGACGGCTGCGCTCGTCGCAACCGACGGCACCATCGACTTCTTCTGCTGCCCGCGGTTCGACTCGCCGAGCGTGTTCGCGTCCCTGCTCGACGCGCGCGGCGGAGGCTACTTCAAGCTCGGGCCGGCCACGAACGAATACGTGACCAGGCAGCTCTACTTCCCGAACACGGCGATGCTCATCACCAGGTTCATGACCGCCGACGGCGTCGGCGAGGTGACCGACTTCATGCCGATCATCGAAGGCAAGCCGACCGACAGGCACCGGCTCGTCCGGCACGTCCGGGTGGCCCGCGGATCTATGCAGTTCGCGGTGGACATCCAGCCTCGGTTCGACTACGGCCGGGTCAAGCACACCGTGGAGTTGTCCGAAAACGGCGCGCTGTTCCGCGCCGAGAACGGCATGGAACTGACAGTGCACACGTCGGGTAGGCGCTCCGAGGCCGAAGGCGGGGCCAAGGTCGAGCACGCTGGCGACGGGCTCCGGGCCACGTTCACCCTCCGCGAGGGTCAGGCCGGCGGAATGGTGCTCGAGTCCATGGGCGGCAACCCGCGAGCGATCTCCGTGGCCGAGCTCGACCGGCTGTCCCGTGACACTGCCGCGTTCTGGAAGGCCTGGCTGAACCGGTCCACCTACACCGGCAGGTGGCGGGAGGTCGTCACCCGCTCCGCGATGACCCTCAAGCTCCTCACCTACAACCCGACCGGCGCACCGGTGGCAGCGGCGACCTTCGGCCTGCCCGAGCAGCCCGGCGGAGAGCGCAACTGGGACTACCGCTTCACCTGGATCCGCGACGGGTCGATGTCCCTGCACGCCCTGCTGGGCCTTGGCTACACCGAGGAAGCCGCCAAGTTCGGCAACTGGCTGCGCGACAGGGCCATGGAGAGCGCAGGGGACGGATCGGGCCCCATCAAGATCATGTACCGGGTCGACGGCTCGTCCGACCTGACCGAGGAAATCCTCGATCACTTCGAGGGCTGGCGCGGCGCGAGGCCGGTGCGCATTGGCAACGGCGCCGCCGACCAGTTGCAGCTAGACATCTACGGCGAGGCCATGGACGCGATGATGACGGCAGAGAGGTCCGGGCTGCCGATCGCGCACGCTGGCTGGCTGGCCCTGACCAAACTCATCGACTGGGTCGCCGACAACTGGGACCAGCCAGACGAGGGGGTCTGGGAGACCCGTGGCGGCCGGCAGGACTTCACCTACGGCCGGTTCCAGTGCTGGGTCGCGATCGACCGGGCGATCAGGCTCGCGGAACGGAACGGCCGCCCTGCCGACATCGCGAAGTGGGCCATCGAGCGCGACCACATCTACAACCAGATCATGAAGCGCGGCTGGAACAAGAAGGCGAAGGCATTCACCCAGCACTACGCCACCGATGTGCTCGACTCGTCGCTCTTGCTCATGCCCATCGCCGGCTTCATCTCGCCGACCGACCCGCTGTGGCTGTCCACCCTCGATGGCATCGACAACGAGCTGGTGTCCGACAGCCTGGTCTACCGGTACAACCCGGGCGCCTCACCCGACGGCCTGCACGGTGACGAGGGCACCTTCTCGCTGTGCACGTTCCTGTACGTGGACGCACTGGCCAGGGCAGGCCGACTGGACGAGGCGATCCTGACCTTCGAGAAGATGTTCACCTACGGCAACCACCTGGGCCTGTTCTCCGAGGAGATCGGGCCGACGGGCGAGCAGCTCGGCAACTTCCCGCAGGCGTTCACCCACCTGTCCCTGATCAACGCGGCGATCACGCTCAACCGGCAGCTCGATATGCGGCCGGGCCAGGCCGAGCCGATGCTGGCCGCGGCGACCCGCTAACCGGCAAATCACCCGCACCGGATGAGCCGGTCGGCGGCCCGCCGGGGAACTCTCGATCCAAGCCACGATTCGAGGAAGGACACGATGAGAGACGTCCAGAACGTTGCGCCCGCTTTCCAGCTGAACAAGACGCCGATGATCATCGGCGCGGCGCTGATCGGAGCCGGCGGCATGGTCGGCCTGGCCGGCCTCATAGTCGGCGGGGCCGCGATGGCGTCCGCCACTCGCCAGTGGTTCCGCGAGCTCGAGGTACCGCCGAGCGAGGTGGTGAAGCAGAAGTGGGGCGCGACGAAGGCGGCGACCACCGCGGGCGCGACCGCCTGGCAGCAGCACAACGGCGCGCACGCGCACCGGACGCACGCCTAACTGCTGAATAGATGCGGGAAGACCTCGCCAGGTGGCAGTTCGCCTTCACCTCTATCAACCACTTCCTGTTCGTCCCCGTCACGATCGGGCTCGCCCTGCTGACGGCACTCCTCCAGACGGCCTGGCACCGTCGGCAGGAACCTGAGTACCTGAGGCTGACCAGGTTCTTCGGCACGCTGCTCGTCATCAACGTCGCCATCGGCGTGGTGACGGGCATCGTGCAGGAGTTCGAGTTCGGGATGAACTGGTCGGCCTACTCGAGGCTGGTCGGCAACATATTCGGCGCGCCGCTGGCGATGGAGGGACTGGCGGCGTTCTTCCTGGAGTCGACATTTCTCGGCCTGTGGCTGTTCGGCTGGGACAAGCTGTCGCGCCGCGTGCACCTGGCGACGATCTGGCTGGTGGCATTCGGCTCCGCGTTGTCGGCGGCCTTCATCCTGGCCGCGAACTCCTGGATGCAGCACCCGGTCGGCTACATCCGCAACCCGAAGACGCACGCGCCACAGCTCAACGACATCTGGGCGCTGTTCACCAACCCCGTGTTCGTCTGGAGCTACGCCAAGGTCATACTCGCGGCCATCACGACCGGCGCCGCGGTGATGCTCGCGGTGTCCGCATGGCAGCTGCGGCATGGCGCTCATCGGGAAACCTTCGGCAGGTCGGCTCGGCTCTCCCTGGCCATCCTGGTCCCGGCGATCTTGCTCGCCATGTCCGTGGGCGACGAACTCGGCGTAATCGAGGCCAGGTACCAGCCCATGAAGATCGCCGCCGCCGAAGCGCAGTGGACCACCTGCCAGCCGTGCTCGTTCTCGCTGTTCCAGATCGGCGGCGGCAACGACGACCACACCCCGATTCAGATCCTGGAGATCCCGCACCTGCTATCGCTGCTGGCCACCAACCACTGGAACGGCAAGGTGATCGGCATGTCGGTGCTGCAGCACCAGTACGTCGCCAGGTACGGGCCCGGTTACTACGTGCCGAACGTGTTCATCCAGTACTGGGCCATGCGGGTAATGGCGTACCTGGCCATCATCGTGCTCTTCGTGGGTCTGTGGGGACTGTGGCTGATGCGACGCAGGAGGTTGGAACGTACCAGGCGATTCCTCTGGGCGGCCCAGTGGATGGTTATCCTGCCGTTCCTGATCAACACTGCCGGCTGGCTGCTGACCGAGTCCGGCCGTCAGCCGTGGATCGTGCAAGGCATCATGCTCACGAAGAACGGGTTGTCCCCGTCGGTCTCGACCCCTTACCTGTGGATCAGCGTCATCGGCTTCTTCCTGCTTTACGGCACGCTGGGCACGATCGACCTGATCCTGATGATGCGCTACGCGCGGAAGGAGCTTGCCGACGAGCCGGTGCCCGCCGGTGCAGACGATCCAATACCGGCTGTGCACTACTGAGGCGCTGCCATGGCATTCGTCCCGTTCTGGTTTGTCCTCATAGCGATCCTGTGGACCGGATTCTTCGTGCTCGAGGGCTTCGACATGGGCGTCGGTATGCTGCACGAGATCATCGGCAAGGACGAGGCCGGCAAGCGTGCCGTCATCAACACGATCGGGCCGCTGTGGGACGGCAACGAAGTTTGGCTCATCGTCGCGGGCGCGTCCATGTTCGCCGCGTTCCCCGGGTGGTACGCGACCTTGTTCTCCGGCTTCTATCTCGCCCTGCTGCTACTGCTGGCCGCGCTCATCGTGCGCGGCGTGTCCTTCGAGTACCGCGGCAAAAGCCCGGCGCAACGCTGGCGCGGCAACTGGAGCCGCCTGCTGGTCATCGCGAGCCTGCTGGCTCCGCTACTGATCGGCGTGGCACTCGGCGACATGCTGCACGGCCTGCCGATCGGCGCTGACCATGAGTACACAGGCAGCTTCTGGGACCTCCTGCAGCCCTACGGGATCCTGACCGGGGTCACGCTGGTAGCGATCTGCGTGCTGCACGGGTCTACGTTCGTCGCCCTGAAGACCTCGGGCGTGCTACGGGACCGGGCCCGGCGGCTCGCGCGCCGCTCGGCGCCTGTCACGGGGCTGCTGGTCATCGCGTTCATCGCATGGACCCACGTGACCGCGCACGGTGGCGCGTTCCTCAGCCCCGTCGAGTTCCTGGCGATCGTCGCCGTGCTGGCCGCGTGGGCGCTGGTCCGCGGTCACGAGGGCTGGGCGTTCGGCGCCACAACCCTCACCATGGCGCTGTGCATCATCACGATCTTCGTCGACCTTTACCCGCGGGTCATGGTGTCGAGCACAAACCCCGCCTACAGCCTGACCGTACACAACACGGCATCGACGCCGTACTCGCTGAAGGTGATGACGGTGATCGCGCTGGTCCTGCTGCCGGTCGTGCTCGGCTACCAGGCCTGGACCTACCACGTATTCCGGCGGCGGATCAGCGACAGCGACTTCCGGCCACCGCCACCGAAGCCTGCGACTCCCCCCGCCGGAGCCGCCCGCAGACCGCGCAGGGCGGGACTGTTCGCGAGAGCGCAGCGCGGAAGCCGCGGCTGATGCCGGCCCGGAGCCGCTCGGCTGGGCCAGGGTGCAAGGCTGGGATCAGGCAGGGATGAGCACGAACAGCTAGGAGCTGAGATGACGGCAGACAAGGCGGACGCGCTGGTGATCTTCGGCGCTACCGGTGATCTGGCAAAACTCGAGACATTCCCGGCGCTTGTCGCACTCGTCGAGCGTGGCGTGCTCGATGTGCCGGTGATCGGCGTCGCGAAGAGCGGATGGGGGCTCGATCAGTTCCGCGATTACGCGGCCGCCTCGCTCAAGCTGAACGGCATTGACCAGGCAAGCCCGGCTGCCACCAAAATGCTCGGACTGTTGCGGTATGTCGACGGCGACCTCGGTGACGACGCCACGTACAAGGCGATGTCGGACGCGATGGGCCAGGCCACGAGCGCGCTGTTCTACCTTGAGGTGCCGCCTGTGTTGTTCGCCCGCATTGCGCAGGGCATCTCCGGCGCTGGCCGTGCCGATAACGCGCGCGTGATGGTGGAGAAACCGTTCGGCCACGACCTGGCGAGCGCGGAGCAGCTCAACGCGACGATGCACCAGTACTTCCCGGAGGACTCCATCTACCGCGTGGACCACTGGCTAGGCCTGGATCCGGTGGAGAACGTGCTGTTCGTCCGGTTCGCCAACTCGATGTTCGAGCCGCTGCTCAACCGCAACCACGTGGAGAGCATCCAGATCACCATGGCCGAGGCGTTTGACGTCGCTGACCGCGGCGCGTTCTACGACAAGAACGGCGCGATCCGCGACGTGATGCAGAACCACCTTCTGCAGGTGCTGGCGACCGTGCTGGCCGAGCCGCCGGACGGCGCCGGGCTCGCGACCTGGCGCGACTCGAAGTCGCAGCTCGTCGCGGCGCTCCGGCCGCTGACACCGGCTGACACCGTGCGCGGGCAGTACGAGGGGTACTTGGACGTCCCGGGCGTCGCGCCCGGCTCGACCACGGAGACCTACGCAGCGGTCCGGCTCGCCGCCGACACCTGGCGATGGGCAGACGTGCCGATCCTGATCCGCGCTGGCAAGTGCCTGCCGCTGACCGCCGCCGAGATCCACTTCAGGTTCCGCCGGCCACCGCATGACGTGTTCGGCCTGCAAGAGGGCGCAGTGGCCAACGGGCTGCGGTTCAGGATCAACCCGGAGGTGCAGGTGGGCCTGAGCCTCGCGGGCAAGAAGCCGGGACCGGGCTTTGACCCGCAGCCGGAGGATCTCACCTTCGCCGAGCAGCCGGGGGTGGACATGCGGCCGTACGACAGGCTGATCGGTGCCGCGCTGTCCGGCGAGCGCTGGCTGTTCGCCCGGCAGGACACCGTGGAAGCCGCCTGGCGGGTGGTCGATCCCGTGCTCGACAACGTGGTGCCCGTGCAGACGTATGCGCGGGGCAGCTGGGGGCCGCAGGAAGCCGACAAACTGCTGCCTGAGGGCGTTCCCTGGCACGATCCGCTCGGCTAACCAACTGGTATAAGCGGGGGGCGCTGTGATGGAATCCGAGGCTAGGCCGCTGAGCAAGGTAGTCATCATCGGGGGTGGGTTCGGCGGGCTGTTCGCGGCTCGGGCGTTGCGCGGCGCCCCGTGCACGATCACGCTGATCGACAGGACCGCGGAGCATGTCTTCCAGCCGCTGCTGTATCAGTGCGCCACCGGCATCCTGTCCGAAGGTCAGATAACCGCGCCACTGCGCAAGCTGTTCAAGACGCATCCCAACCTGGACTGCATCACCGCCGAGGCCCTCGATGTGGATCCGGGTCGGCGGCGCGTAGCGTGCCGCCGACCGCTTGGCGAACGGTTCGAGGTCCCGTACGACTACCTCATCCTGGCCACCGGAGTCCAGCAGTCCTACTTCGGGCATGACGAGTTCGCGCAGTTCGCTCCGGGCATGAAATCGATCGCCGATGCGCTGACCATCAGGCGGCGCGTCTTCGGCGCATTCGAGATGGCCGAGACCGAAAACGACCCGGTCGAGCAGCGCCGGTGGCTGACCTTCGGCCTGGTAGGCGCGGGACCGACGGGCGTCGAGCTAGCCGGCCAGATACGCGAGCTCGCCACCAAGACGCTCAGGTCCGAGTACCGCAAGGTGCGGCCGGAAGATGCCAGGGTGCTCCTGTTCGACGGCGGACCCGCTCCACTCGCCACCTTCGGGGACAAGCTATCTGGCAAGGCGGCCGACGAGCTGCGGCTGCTCGGCGTCGAGATGCATATGAACTCGGTCGTGACGGACGTGGACGAGG
>JASHTT010000609.1 GCA_030040415.1 Streptosporangiaceae bacterium
TTTCTGCCCGCACTGCTCGCAGTCCAGTTCCTGGGCATCCGCCGAGGGCGCTCGCGCTACGTGCTGACGGTCATCGCCGCCCTCGCCGCGATGCTCGCCTGGCCGCTCGTCACCTCGGGCCCCGCTAAGCTGCTCGACTCGACGCTGGGCTACCAGCTGCTGCAACGCGGCGGCGGCATCCAGTTCAGCATCTGGACCTACCTGCCGAACGTGGCGACCGCGGGAAGGATTTTGCTGGCCGCTGCGCTGGTGCTGCTCGCGTCCGCGCCGATGCTGCGCCCCCTGCGGGGCCCAAGGGAGCACGCCGCTCTTGCCGCGGCGCTGCTCATCGGCGCGCAACTGCTGCTGGGCTACTGGTTCTACAGCTACGTCACCTGGTTCTACCCGCTCATCATTGTCGCGATCATGCGGGCACCGCAGGACCGCGAAGTCGAGCCGAACGCGCGGTCCGCGGGTCACGGGGCGGAGACTGGCCTTCAAGACTGCACGCCAACTACCCCCACGACGGAGCTGACCAATGCGCGCTGACATCATCCCTGGCGGGACTTTCCCCGACTACGAGCTGACCGACCACACCAAGACCAGGCGGAAGCTCAGCGAGTTGCAGGGCAAAGACCCGATGATCCTGGTGCTCTCGCGCGGCCACTACTGTCCGAAGGATGCCCGGCAGCACCTGGAGCTGGCGGCCTTCTATCCGCAGATCGCGGTCGCCTACACGCAGATAGTCACGATCTCGACCGACAACCTCCTCGAGACGAACGAGTTCCGCGCGTCGGTCGGCGCGCAGTGGACTTTCCTGTCGGACGCGGGCCGGCACGTGCAGAAGGACCTGGACATCCAGGAGTACACCGACCCGCACCACGACCCGATGATCCCGCACACGCTCGTGCTCAAGCCGGGCCTGGTCATCTACAGCGTCTACAACGGCTACTGGTACTGGGGCAGGCCGTCCACTGAGGACCTGCGCCGCGATCTGCGTGCGGTCACGCAAGAAATCCGGCCGGACTGGGACCTGGCCGCGCCCGGGCTGCGCGAGGCCTGGGAGGCCGGCGACAAGGCGCGGCACTACCCCTACAAGCAGGGCTAGCTAGCAGCCGCCGCCTACAGCACAAGCCGTTCCCGAGCCGACGGTAAACCTTGGGTGCAAGGCTGTCGTCTAGTGACGGATGCCAACTGGAGTAACCACACGGTATCCGGTTAAGACTGCGGCTGATAAAGGACAATAAATGGCCATGACTGCACCCCTCACCCAGATCCTGCTAGCACCTGATACACAGCCGAAGGTCGTCGATGACTGCTACGCCCTCATCGGCGACCAGCTCTCGGAGAAGTCGGGTGTCGGCGGGACCGCACTCAAGGTCGCCTACAAGACGGTGAACACGTTCATCCCGGGCCACGTACGGTTCATGGTGGGTGCGCTGCTTCCCGGCTTCGTGGAGCAGCTCGATCCGTACTGGGCGGACTTCAATGCCTCCGGCGGCTCCGACTTTGGCGACTACCTCACCAAGCACGGCGAGGAGGTGGCACAGGCATTGCTCTCGGTGACAGATGCCAGCGCCGCCGCGTCCGAGCGACCGGTGATCGTCAAGGCGTACAAGACCGTCCGCGGCGGCGCCGCGAAGCATATCGAGGCGGCGCTGCCTGCGGTTGGTGCGCTGGTGCTGAAGTACGCGGGCTGACGGTCGCGGCCCGCCGCGCGTGCGCTAGCGGGCCGCGCGCTGACGAGTTGCGCCGTCAGTGCCCGTCGCGGCGGTAGCTGTGCTGCCAGCAGCGCTCACGGATCACCGTGCCGTCCTGCCGTAGTTCCCGGCGGAACCGGTACCGCAGCGACTCGGCGTCGGAGTCGACATCGAGCACCGAGGTGAGCGTCAGCAGCCTGCCGTCGAGGTGAACCTCCGTGTGCGCCTCGCCATGCGCCGACGCGGCCGCCGGGTCGGCGTCACGCACGTCGTAGCGCATGTACTCGTCGTCGGTCACGCGTCCCCAAGGGAACTGCGTGCCGCTGGCGCCTCGCCACCAGATCGATGCCGCGCCGGTGTCGTCGCGCAGCACGTTCCAGCGCACCGGGACCATCTCGCCCCACGACCGCGTGCCGGGCGGAAGCTCGGCGGCGGCTGGCTCGCTGAACACGGGCTCGCTGAATACGAGGTCGCTGGACACGGGCTCGTCGCGCGCGGCCTTGGGGACTACCGGCAGTACGAGCCGGGTGCCGCGGCCACCGAGCAGCACTGTTGCCGTGGCCTGCCACGGAGTGGGCCAGATCATCGGCCACATGGCGTTGGACAGCGCGAGCCGGATGCGGTGACCGCGGGGGAACACCCACGAGGTGACGTGCAGTTCCAGTGGCAGGCGTGCCACGTCGCCCGACGGCGCACGTGCGGCCTGGCGCTCCGCGGCTACGGCTGCTGTCGCAGGCGGCGGACCGCCGGGCAGCGACCCGGCGTCCCGCATCGGATCGGGCCGGCCTGCCCGGCCGCCACCGGTAACCAGCGTGACCTCGCCATCCGGTGCCACGTCGCACAGCCTGCCGAACCAGTGCAGCGGCCGCGCGTCTGCGTACCCGCTGATCTCGACCAGCGGAAAGCCGAGTATCTCCAGGTCCTCGGCGAGCGGCCGGGTGTCGAAGACAAGGCTGAGCGCGTCAGCGCCGCGCTGGTCGACTGTCAGCTCGCCCCACCAGTTGCCGGCCTCGGCGCCCGCTGACGGGACATAGCGCAGCCGCACCGACCCGTCGGGCGGCGCCTCCCGCAGCAGGTCCCGGTCCGGGCCGCAGTGCCACGCCTGGTAGACCGCCCGCTCGGGTGGCAGCGCCCGCTCGGTACGCCAGCGCCCCGGTATCCGCCTCAGGCCGACGTCCGGCGGGTGCCAGTCGCGCACGTACACGGTGACCGGCGGCTCGGCGGCGATGCCGTTGTCTGCGTCCTTGAGCCAGCGGTCCCACCACCGCACCGCGTCCGCACGCCACTCGATCGCAGGCCCTGGCTGCGCATTATGGGGGAACGTGTGGTTCCAGGGGCCGATCAGCACACGAACGGGCGCGGTCGCGTTGGCGAGCATCCTCGGCACCGAGTCCCGGTAGCCGTCGTACCAGCCGGCCACGAGGAACGCCGGCACGGTGAGCCTGCCGTAGTCCGGCCGCAGTGAGCCGCGGCGCCAGTAGGGGCCGTCTTGCTGCTGGACCAGCCAGTTCGCCAGCCACGGCGGGCTGTCGAAGCGGCGGGCCAGCGTCTGCTCGTCGACGGGAAACTCCGGCGCCGGGGGCAGCGCGTTCATGTGGTCGATCATCAGCGCGTACTCGTCGATGTGCAGGAGCCCGTCGATGTAGTGCACGTCGTCGTGGAACAGGTCGTCGGAGGCGTCGACGGCGATGATCGCCTTGAGCGCTGGCGGCCGGCGCAGCGCGACCTGGATCGCATTGAAGCCGCCCCAGGAGATGCCCCACATGCCGACCGCGCCGGTGCACCACTGCTGGCCGGCCAGCCAGGCGATCACGTCCTCGGCATCTTGCTGTTCTTGCTCGGTGTACTCGCCGTCGGGCCGCCGCCCGCCGCTCGCCCCGGTGCCCCGGATGTCGACCCGCGCGCCCGCGTAGCCGTGCCTGGTCAGGTAGGAGTACAGCTCGTAGTCCCTGACCGCCATGGCGTCATCCTTGCGGTACGGCAGGTACTCGAGCACCGCCGGAACCGGCTCGGCGAGATCGGCCGGCAGGTAGAGCGTGGCGGCGAGTTCGGTGCCGTCCCGCATCGGAATCCTGGCTGGCCGCAGGGTCATCGGCTCCGTTGGCCCGACGGTCACGACCTGGCCCCGATCGCGCCGCGCAGCAACTCGACGAACTGGTCGACGCGCTGGTCGCGCATCTGAGGTGACTGCGCGGCGGACCCGAACAGCCCGGGGTCGAGCTCCTCGGTCACGATCGCGTCCTGGCAGCGGTCCATCAGCCAGTCCACCAGGGACACGACCATCCGGACGTCGATGTCGGTGCGGACCTCGCCGCGGTCTATGCCGAACTGCACGAACGCCTGCGTGCCGTACGGGTCTTCCTGCAGCAGGAACTGGGTGATCTCACGGCGCAGTTGCAGGCTGGAGCAGTAGTTGCCGAGCAGCGTTACCCGGTAGGGCACCCAGTCCTCGTGGATGAAGTGCGGCGTCTGCTCGATCCAGTACCGGATCACGGCGAAGAAGCCGTCGGCCAGCACTTCCGGCGGGGCTTCCAGGTAGCTGCTGAACGAGCGGGCGGCCTCCCGGTAGGCGGCCAGGAACAGGCCGTCCTTGCTGTCGAAGTAGCCGAAGACCGCGCCCTTGGCGACGCCCGCCTCGCGCGCGACCTCCTCGATCCGGACGCCCTCGTAGCCGCGCTCGGCGAACTGCCGCATCGCGACGCGGACTATCTCCTCCTGCCGCGCGAGCTGGCGCGCGGTAGCCCGGACCGGAACCCGGTCACGCCCGTTACGAGGTGCAGTTTGACTGACGGTCATTTAAATTCTCGTCTCTAGTTTCCGCAGTCTGTTGACATCACTGCCGACTCTACCGATACTCGTGGGCAACTGGAAGCCTCTTATTTGACCGGAAGTCAGAGAATGAGTCTTGGTCCGCAGCGTGGAGCCACCTCGCCGGCGGTGTCGGCGTCGGGCCGGCGGTCGGTCCTGCCGGACGCGGCGGTCGTGAGGGGGGCGGCGGGTTCCGGGCCTCTCGGCCCGGACCCCGCCGCGACACGGTGGGACGTCCTGGTCATCGGCGCCGGGCACAACGGCCTGGTCGCCGGGTCGATGCTCGCACGGGCCGGCCTGTCGACGCTGGTGCTTGAACGCCGCGACATCGTCGGCGGGTGCTGCGTCACCGAAGAGATAGCGCCTGGCTGCCGGGCGTCCACGACGTCCTACATCGCGTCGATGTTGCGGCCGGAGGTGATCAGGGAACTGCGGCTGGGTCAGCATGGGCTGCGGATGGTGCCGTGCGAGCCAGCCCTGCAGGTGGCGCTGGACGGCGGCGACGTGCTGGCGGCGTGGGGTGACGCCGAGCGCACCGCCGCCGAGATCCGCCGCTATTCGGCTGCCGACGCCCGCGCCTACCTGGCCGCCGATGTCGAGTTGAAGGCGCTCGCCGCGCGGCTGCAGCCGCTGTTCACCAAGCTGCCACCGGACACTAAGGCGACCGGGCTGCGCGGTTACCGCGAGCTGCTGCGGCTCGGCGCGAGCCTGCGCGGCGTACGCGGTGCCGAGTTGGACGGGCTCACCCGGCTGCTGACCGGCAGCCTGGGCCAATACGTCGACGCGCGGTTCGAGTCCCGGCACGCCAAGGCGCTGCTGCTGGCCAACAACCTGTACGGCAAGCACGGCGGGCCGTACCAGCCGGGCACCCTGCTCGGCCTCGCATTCCACCTGCTGACCGGTGGTGAGCACGCGGAGCAGGGCTTCTTCGGCCACGTCATGGGCGGGATGGGCGCGATCAGCGACGCTATCGCGTCGGCCGGCCGGGCCGCGGGCATGCAGATAGCGACCGGCGCGGAAGTCGCCAGGATCCTGGTCCGGGACGGCCGGGCCGTCGGCGTCGCGCTGGAGGATGGCACCGAGATCGGGGCGCGCACCGTGCTGTCGGGAGCCGACCCGAAGCGCACGTTCCTCGGCCTGATCGGCAAGGAGGACCTGCCCGAGGAGTTCCGCGCCGCGGTGGGCGGCATCAAGATGGACGGCCCGTGCGGCAAGGTCAACCTGGTACTCGACGCCGAGCCCCTGGTCACCGGCATGCCCGAGGACGCCGGCCCGGCCCGCCGCGCGCTGTTCACGCTGCCGCCGGACCTCGACCTCGCGGACGCCTGCTACGACCGGGCGAAGCGGGGCGAGCTGGCCGACCCCGACCAGCTGTTCGTCGACTGCGTGGTCGCCTCGAACGTGGACGACTCGCTCGCGCCGCCCGGACGGCACGTGATGACGTGCTTCGTCCAGTACCTGCCGTACCAGCTCGCCGCGGGCAGCTGGGACGACTACCGGGACGAGCTGGGCAACCGGGTGCTCGCAAGGATCAGCAGGTTCGCGCCGAACGTGCCAGGCGCCGTCGTCGCGCGGCAGGTACTGACCCCGCTCGACCTGGAGCGCGAGTACGGCCTGACCGAAGGCAACATCTTCCACGGCGACATCAGCGCCGACCAGCTATTCCACATGCGGCCGGTGCCTGGCTGGGCGCGGTACGCGACCCCGGTCGACGGCCTGTACCTGTGCGGCGCCGGCGCGCACCCGGGCGGCGGTGTCACCGGTGCGCCCGGCTACAACGCAGCCCGGCGCGTGCTGGCCGACCTGCGAACCGGGCGGCGCCCGGGACGGGGGCGGCAGTGACCCGCTGGAGCCCGAGAGCCGCCGGGCCGGCCGGTTCGCCCGAGGTGATCGTCGTCGGGGCTGGCGTGATCGGCGCGGCGACCGCGTTCCACCTGACCCGGCTCGGCGTGCGCGATGTGCTGGTGCTGGACAGGGGCGCCGCCGGGTCCGGCATGAGCTGCCGGTCTTCCGCGCTGGTCCGGATGCACTACACGTTCCCGGCCGAGGTCGAGCTGGCGTTGCGCAGCGACGCGATGTTCGAGGAGTGGCCGGAGCTGACGGGCAGGCCGTGCTGCATCCGGCGGACCGGGTTCGTCCGGATCGTGCGGCCGGGCGAGGAAGCAGCGCTGCGCGCGAACGTGGCCATGCAGCGCTCGCTCGGCGCTCGTGCCGAGCTGATCGATGCGGCCGGCCTGCACGAGCTTGCGCCCGCGATGTACGCGGGTGACGTCGAGTGCGCCGCGTGGGAACCCGAGGGCGGCTACGGTGACGGCGCTGTGGTCGCCGGTGACCTGCTGGCCGCGGCCCGCGACCGGGGCGCGGCATACCGACCGAACACGCAGGTCAGCTCGCTGCTGACAAGCCCGGGCCGGGTGACCGGAGTGGCCCTGGCGGACGGCGAGCGGATTTACGCGGGCACCGTGCTGCTGGCCGCCGGCGTGTGGTCGCCGCCGCTGCTGCGAACGGCCGGCGTCACGCTGCCCATCGAGACCGAGTTGCACAAGGTCGCGGTGCTCGCTCATGACCGCTGGGAAGGCGCGCCGGTGGCCTGCATCGATTCGGTGA
Source organism: Streptosporangiaceae bacterium (assembly GCA_030040415.1). Lineage (GTDB taxonomy): Bacteria > Actinomycetota > Actinomycetes > Streptosporangiales > Streptosporangiaceae > JAJYUU01. Next base: position 7,095 of record JASHTT010000609.1, read on the forward strand.
GCCAGACCTACTTCCGGCCCGAGCGCGCGGGTGCCATGACGCTCGTTGGCTCCTTCACCGGGCCCCGGGGCGCCGACCCGGACCAGGTCGGCAACACCGCCAGCGCGGAGGACGTCGCGCTGCTCGTCAAGGCGGCGTCACATCGGGTTCCGGCGCTCGCTGACACCGGCATCGCCGGCGGGGTGACCGGCGTGTACGACATGACGCCAGACGCCAGGCCGATGCTCGGCGAGGTGCCAGGGCTGGACGGCCTCGTCGTCGCCGCCGGCTTCTCCGGCATGGGCTTCAAGATCGCGCCAGCCGTCGGCGAGGCGATAGCCGGCCTGATCGCCGGCCCGCCGCCGGGCAGCGTCGGCATCGCCCCGTTCCGCCCTGGCCGGTTCGCCGACGGGGCGCCGATCGAGCCGCCGTATCCCTACTCCGACGACTGACCGACGGGCCGGCAGCTGCCATGCCAGGCGAGAGGAAGAGACCGATGAGCACTCCCGGGGCGAACGCCACGGACGCGATCCCGCTGGAGCGCAGCCTGCCGGGGACCAGCTACACCGCGGCGGCCGACTTCGTCGCCGAACGGCAGGCCGCGCTGTTCGCCGACTGGTTCTGCGTCGGCCGCGAGGAGTGCGTTCCCGAGTCGGGCGACTACCTCAGCGCGGATGTTGCCGGGGAGAGCATCCTGGTCGTCCGGACGGAGGAGGGCCTGGCCGGCTACTACAACCTCTGCCGCCACCGCGGTTCCCGGCTCGTGCCGCCCGCCGCCGGGCAGCCCGCGGCGGATCCCGGGCGCAGCGGCTGCCTGGCCGGCGGCACGATCCGCTGCCCCTACCACGGCTGGACGTACGGCACCGACGGCGCGCTGCGCTCGGCGCCGTTCCTGCCCGACCTGCGCCGGTACCGCGATCAGCTTGGCTTGCACCCGGTAGGCGTGGCGACCTGGGGCGGATTCATTTTCGTCCGGCTTGCCGCCGCCGGCCCGGCGCTGCTCGCCCAGCTTTGCGGGGCTGACCAGCGGCTGGCGAGCTACCCGCTGGACCAGCTGCGCACCGGGCGGCGCGCTGTCTACCGGGTCGCAGCGAACTGGAAAGTGATACTCGAGAACTACAACGAGTGCTACCACTGCGGCCCGGTGCACCCCGAGTTGTGCGAGCTGGTGCCAGCGTTCGGCCGCGGCGGCGGAGGGCTTGACTGGGACGCGGGCATCCCGCACCGGGACGGCGCGTACACGTTCACGCTGACCGGCACCACGAAGCGCGCGCCGTTCCCGGGACTCGGCGAGACAGAGCGCACCCGGCACCTCGGCGAACTCGTGCTGCCCAACCTCATGCTCAGCATGTCGTGCGACCACGTCGTGGCGTTCACGCTCTGGCCGCACGACGCCGGGCACACCACGATCGCCTGCGACTTCCTGTTCCACCCGGACGAGATCGCCCGCGCGGACTTCGACCCGTCGGACGCGGTCGAGTTCTGGGACCTCGTGAACCGCCAGGACTGGGCCATCTGCGAGCTGGTGCAGGACGGCATGCGCTCGCGCATGTTCACGGCCGGCTACCTGGCGCCGATGGAACAGCCGAGCGCCGATGTCGGGCGCTACGTATCGGCCAGGCTCGGCGGCGAGCCCGGCTGGCCACCACCTCCCGGGCCGGCGGCGCAAGCCGGCTGACACCTGACCGCAAGGAGACAACGACATGTCCAGATCAGCCGACGACCTACCGAGACGACGTCTCCCGCCGGCCCGCCCAGGCGGCTCGAGGCTCCCTGGCGCAGTGCTGCGTGGCACGGGGCTGCGTGGCACAGTTCCCCCCGGCACAGGGCTGCCTGGCACAGTTCCCCCCGGTACAGACAGGCGCGGCTTCCTGCGGCTCACCGGGGCCGCTGGCCTGCTCGGCACGTTTGGCGCGGCTGGCCTGGCGACCGGGCTGACCGCCTGCTCGACGGACGCGGCGTCAGCGGGACCAGCGGTCGCCGGCCCTGGCGTGAAGATCCGCGAGTACGTGCCGGGGCCGCAGCCTGTGTCGGGCGGCCATTACGGCGGCACCGTCCGGGTCGTCTGGTCCGACCCGCCCAACTCGTTCGATCCCGCGCTCGGCTACAACATCACCGCCTGGGACGCGATCACTGAGCTGGTCTTCTTCGGCAGCCTGATGGCCTACGACAAGCAGTCCGGTGGCCCCGTCGCGAACATCGCCGCCGGCCCGCCGGTCATCACCGACGGGAACAAGACGCTGACCTTCACCATCCGCCCGGGGGTGAAGTTCCACAACGGCAGGGACATCGTCGCGAGCGACTTCCTGTACTCCTGGGAGCGGATGCTGACACCGTCGCTGGCCTCCTGGGCGACCAGTTACCTGACCTCGATCGTCGGCGCCAACGAGCTGATCAACGGCAAGACCAAGACCCTGGACGGGGTCGAGGTCAAGGATGACCACACCCTGGTGGTGCACTTGACCGCGCCCGACTTCACGATCCTGAACGCGTTCGCGCTGCCGTTCACCGCGCCGGTGCCGCAGGAGGAAGTCGAGCGGCTTGGTGACACTAAGTTCGGCGAGACGCCGGTCGGGTTCGGGCCGTTCCGCATTACGTCGTACGGCAACGCCACGCAGACCGCCGCATTCGAGCGGTTCGACGACTACATGTACCCAGGGCTGCCGTACCTGGACGCAGTCACCTACCGGTGGGGCGTCGACCCGAACGTGCAGCTGCTCCAGCTGGAGAACGGCGCGGTTGACCTGCTGGGACCGGGCATCCCCTCCTCGCAGGCCGGCTACGTGCTGGCCACGCCGAGCCTGCGCGTCCTCACCCAGGAACGGCCGTCGCCCGGCAACCTGTGGCTGACCATCTACAACCTGGACAAGCCGCCGTTCGGCAACCCGAAGGTGCGGCAGGCACTGAACTGGGCGATCGACAGGGCAGCGCTCGGCCGCGAGACCTACGGCACCTACACGCCGTGGGGTGCGCCGTTCCCGGCGGACACCGCGAACTTCGACCCGACCTTCACCCCGTACGGCTATGACCCGGACAAGGCGAAGCAACTGCTCGCCGAAGCCGGTTACCCGCATGGCTTCGACGCGACGCTCACAGTCAGCTCGGATGACCCGTTCCCGACCGTAGCGCAGGTAGTGCAGGCACAGCTCGCCGCCGTCGGCGTGCACATCACGCTGAACCAGGTGTCCAGCAACGCGCTACTCAGCCTGGAGGAGGCGGAACCCAAGGGCGGCGGGCACCTGCAGCTCGACGCCGACAACTGGTACGAGGTGCAGCCGACGCCCGCCGACGAGGTCGATGCGCTGTACGTGACCGGTGCGTCGTCGAACTACAACTCCTACTCCAACCCGCAGGTCGACGCGCTCGCCGGGCAGGCGCGGCAGACCTTCGACGAGGCCAAGCGCAACCAGCTGTACGCGCAGATCCAGCAGATCATCGGCGAGGACGCCCCGTTCGTCTTCCTCGAGTCGGCGGAGTGGCTGGCCGGCGTCGGCAAGCGGCTGCACAACTACCAGTACCGCGGCGAGACCT
>JASHTT010000610.1 GCA_030040415.1 Streptosporangiaceae bacterium
CTACGGTCCCTGGTCCGGGCCGACCAGACGCTCGAGCTGTCGCTGGACACCGTACCGGTAGCGGAGCCGGGGCCCAGCGAGGTGCTGATCCGGATCGAGGCGGCCCCAGTCAACCCATCCGACCTGGGTCTGCTCCTGGCCGGAGCGGACGTGACTACAGCGGCACCGGCGGGCACACCGGACCGGCCCGTGGTCACGGCGCTGATCCCGGACGCGGCGATGCGCGGGCTGTCCGCGCGGGTCGGCAAGCCGATGCCGGTCGGGAACGAAGGGGCCGGGACCGTGGTAGCGGCGGGAGCTTCCGACATGGCGCAGCGGCTGCTCGGCAAGAAGGTGGCTGCTGCCGGCGGCGGGATGTACGCGCAGTACCGCGCCGTTGACACTGCCTTCTGCCTGGAACTGCCGCCCGACGCGACGGCTGTCGACGGCGCGTCGGCGTTCGTGAACCCGATGACGGCGCTCGGCATGATCGAGACGATGCGGATGGAAGGCCATACCGGGCTGGTACACACCGCTGCGGCCTCCAACCTCGGCCAGATGCTGAACCGGCTCTGCCAGCAGGAGCAGATCCCGCTGGTGAACATCGTGCGCAAGCCCGAGCAGGAGGAACTGCTGCGCGCTGCTGGCGCCGCCTTCGTCTGCGACTCGAGCAAGCCAGCGTTCATGGACGAGCTGACCGCCGCCCTCACGGAAACTGGCGCGACGCTGGCCTTCGACGCCACCGGCGGCGGCACGCTCACCAGCCAGATCCTGTCCTGCATGGAGGCGGCAGCGAACGCGACCGCCAGCGGCTACAGCCGGTACGGATCGACGGTACACAAGCAGGTCTACATCTACGGCTCGCTCGACAAGACCCCAACTGAGCTAACCCGCAACTACGGCATGGCCTGGGGCATCGGCGGCTGGCTGCTCACACCGTTCCTGGGCAAGATCGGCCTGGACGGCATTCTCCGGCTGCGCGACCGAGTGGCGGCCGACCTGACCACCACGTTTGCCAGCACCTACGCGGCGGAGGTCTCGCTATCAGGAGCGCTGACCCTGGACAACCTCGCCGCCTACGCGCAGCAGACCACCGGAAAGAAACACTTGATCCGACCGCAGCTGGACCACTTGCAAGCTTGAACCGTCAGGGGTTGTCCGCTGTTCCGGTGGTACCTAGCGACTCGAACTAACCGACCGGATCATCGCTCGTGAGTGAGTTAATGAAGAAGCGCGCCACCGGCGGCACTAGGGGATGTCGATTATCTCGGCCTGACGATTAGTGACGTGGTTGCCTGAGCCGGCAGTACGATCTGCGTGATTGTCTGTTATGCCGCTCCATCTCGGGAGCCCTGTTGTTTGTCACCAGCCGCGGACACCGCATTCATTATCAGGCTTTCGGTGCGGGCCCCACCGTACTGCTGATCCACGGCCATCCGATGTGGGGCGACCGATGGGCCGACCGTGGGTACGTCCAGCGTCTACAGGAGCGTTTCCGGGTCATGGTTCCGGACCTGCTCGGTCATGGCGGCAGCGACAAGCCGCGCGATCCGGAGGCCTACGGCAGCCCCGGAATCGCCGCTGACATGGTGGCGATCCTGGACGCGGAGGGCGTCGGCGCCGCCCATGTCTGGGGGTACTCGTGGGGTGCCATCATCGCCGAGAACCTGGCCGTCACCGCTCCCGGCCGGGTGGTATCGCTGATCCTCGGCGGGTTCCCTATCGGTCTGGACGGGGGCCAGCGAGAGGCGATGCGAACGCCTGTCGGGGAACTCCCGGAGACGCTCGACGAGTGGTTCGCCGACTGGCCTGCACAGACCGCCGAGCAGTACATCGCCCGCAATGACATCGGCGCGATGAGGGCCGTTCAGCAGGCCATCTTCATGTACCCGACAACAGTGGCCGAACTGCAGGCGGCACCGCATCCCACGCTGGCCTACTGCGGCGCCGACGACGATACTTATCTGGAGCTGGCTCGCCAGCAGGCGCAGATGTTGCCCTGCCGCCTGGAGATCGTGCCGGGCGATCACTTCATGGCCTTCGCTCAGGCCGACAACATCCTTCCGGCCGCAATCGCCCACATCGATGCCGCCGAGGACACCCGCAACAGCAGCTAATGCGCTGAACCCTCGGCGGCAAATGAGTGCGTCGCAGAGCTGGCAGAAGCCTGCTAGCCGAGCTGTCACCGATCCGCGGTGTCTTGTGTGCACCGACCGGTGTCGTGGTCCGCTCTCTGCTGAGTTGGGGGCTAATCTCTGCAAGCGGTGATTCTACAATTCAGCAATGGCTCAGCGAAGGCGCAGTCGGCCGTTTCTCGCGAGACCTGACGCCTTCGGGCTGGCTGGTCCACGCGGAGGCCGCAGAGGAGTCAACCGGCGGCCTACCCCGTCAGTTGTACGTCGGGAAAGAGAGATCGCCGCAAGACAGCGGCAACGATACCGAGGCCGGGCAATTCAATCCGGCTGCCTGGCCGGCCTTCTGCTCGTTCCGATCTGGGTGCTGGCCGCCCGAGTCAGACGCGTGACCGGGCGCTGAGTTGGCCTCTAGCCACCGCGTCAGCGGGAGTCGACTGCGCAGCCATGGTCGCTGATGTCGACATCACAGTTGAGCGACGCTCCGCGAAGGACTACGCCTGCGACGGCCCGAACCGAGAGCGGCAAGAGAGGAACTTTCCCGCG
>JASHTT010000611.1 GCA_030040415.1 Streptosporangiaceae bacterium
GCTGTGGCTCGTGCTGTGGCTCAGCCTGGCCTATTTCGCGCTGCTGCCGGGGAACCGGGCGCCGCAGGCGCTGAACGGCATGATCGCGAGCATGGAGAGCGGCGAGCCGGGCTGGCTGGCCGCCCTCGAACGTGGTGCCGCCTCGCTCGTCGCCCACCAGGGCCTGGCCGCCTCGATCGTGCTGGCCATCGCCCTGGTAATCATCGCTGTCGGCGTGTACCTGCCCGCTTCGGTCGCCAAGGCCACGCTGGTCCTGGCCATCGTCGTGGCCGCCGTGATCTGGGTGTTCGGCGAGGCCTTCGGAGGCATCTTGACTGGCGGAGGCACGGACCCCAACTCCGGGCCGCTGCTTGTCCTGCTGGCCCTCAGCTACTGGCCGATCCGGGCCACAGTCACTGCGCCGGCACGCACTGCCGTCATCCCGGCTACCGGCCAAGAAGGGACTACCGCATGATCCCCGCATGGATCCTCGACGCCTTTGCCGCGATCATGCTCGCGGTCGCCGCGGTGAGCACTGTCCGGCTGGTGGTGGCGCGGCCGTGGCAGCAAGGGGCGCAGGCGGTGCTGGCCGACACCGACATTTCACACCTGCTGATGGCCATCGCGATGGCGGGCATGCTGGTCGCCAGCCTGCAGACCCTGCCGAACGACGCGTGGGCGGCCGTCTTCGCGGTGCTGACAGCCTGGTTCGGTTACCGGGTGATCAGGGATGCCCAGGCCAGCGGCGTCCGTGCGCTGGCCGGCGGGCACTGCGCTCCGCACCTCATCCACGCAGCGGCCATGCTGTACATGTTCGTGGCCTTCACGGCACCCGCGGCGCACGCTTCGGGCGGCATGGGTGCCATGGGCGGCGGCATCAGTGGCATGGGAACCTTGCAGGTCTCGTTCCTCGCCTTCGCGTTCGCGCTGCTGCTGATCGGCTACAGCATCTGGGACCTGGACCAGTTGTCCGGTCCCGGCGCCAGCGGTCACTACAGCACGGTCGCCGTGCGCACCCCGGTCCTGGTCGGGGCGGCCGCCGGCCCGACCGGAGGCGCTGCCGTGATGACGTCGGCCAGCAGCGGCTCGGCCGGCTCCGCCGCCGTGACGCATGCCCGGCCCGCTAACCCTGGCGCCCCCGACATCCGCGCCGATCGGGTGGTGCTCGCTCCGTGGGTGGCGACGTCATGCCGGATCGCAATGGGCGTCACGATGGCATTCATGCTGCTGATCATGATCTAGCGGACCTCAGCCCGGCGACCTTGTCGCGGCACATTCGCGGCGGGCGAGTTGATAATCGCGACCAGGATGCCCGGAACAGCCTGTCAGTCCTGGACTGTCAGCTGGTCGGCAGGGTGAGTCGGCATACCAGTGGCTTCCAGCAGGGCACGTAGCTCACGCTGCTCGGCGGCCGTGACGACTGCTCCTGTTGCGGCGAGCGCCGCGGTGAGCTCGCTAGCCAGCTCGCCGTGTTCGCCGCCCTCTTCCATCAGTCGCAGCCCCTCGAGGGTCTGCGACGGTATCCGTGTCGCGAACCTGTCGGGCAGCGCTCTCGCTCGGCGGGCCGTCTCGTTTGCGTCCATTAGCCCTCCTCAACCGGGTTCTTAACGACGCCAGGTGAGCCTTCACGGGGCCACGCCGTCCATACGTCGCCGTCCGCGGCCACGATGGCGACGATCTGGACGCCGTCGCGGCTGGATTCCATGCGCCAGCGGTCGTTCAGCTGGTGCTGCGGTGGCTGGTCGGGATCTCTCGCCACGGCCAGGACAGCGTCGATGATTCGGTCGTCTTCCCAGTCGGCCGGGAACTCCGTCTTATCGGGATGGCCCGTGCCGTGACGGTGACCGCCCCCGTCATTGGGGTCACCGTCGAGGATGTGCGCGCGCCGGTCTGCGGGCAGCACGATGTCGCTTGGCCAGTCCAGTTCCGGTGCCGCTACGCGATCGGAGCGCTGGCGATCGACGGTCTTGTCCGGCGGCAGTGCCAGCTGGTCTGGGCGCTCGCGGGAGTCCGGCGCGCGTTCCAGGCCTGGGCCGGCGGCATAGTCCGCCGAAGACGGATGCGTGTCACGAAGCTGAGCGAGCCGGTCGCGGAGGCCGAGACCGGTCCCATGGCGGCCCGCGTCGGGCGGCGGAAGGTGATCGAACTGGTCGAGCCGGTCGTCGACCGTGCCGCTCATCGTCGGGCGGCAGACGCAGCTAGGGGTCTCATGCCGCATATCCTGCCGAGCCGGAGGTGCCATGGCAGCACGATTAGACCGCCAGCTGTCGGCGGTAACTCCTGGGCAATTGCGTGGTAACAACAGCAGCGACGCACAAGCGGCAGGGCGTGTCTGCACACGATCGCCACGCGGTTCCGCGAGGACGGGACCTGCCCGTCGTGCACTAGCAAGACGCGGGCCCGGGCGGCACCGCCCGGGCCCGCGTCTACTGCTCCTCAGGTCACAGCAGCGTGGTGACCGCCTTGACCTCGGTGTAGTTGTTGAGTACTTCGTGGCCCATCTCGCGGCCCCAGCCGGACTGCTTGTACCCGCCGAACGGCAGCGACGCGTCGAAAACGTTGTAGCAGTTGATCCACACCGTGCCGGCCCGGATCTTCTTGGCCAGGGCGTGCGCCTTGGAGATGTCCTTCGTCCAGATGCCAGCGCCGAGGCCGTAGGTCGTGTCGTTGGCCTCGGCCGCGATCTCGTCGAGGCTGGTGAACTTCTCGGCGACGACGACCGGGCCGAAGATTTCCTCCCTGACGACCTTCATGTCGGGCCGGGTGTTGGTCAGGACCGTCGGTTCCACGAAGTAGCCGCGGTCGCCGAATCTGCCGCCGCCCGCGAGCGCCGTGGCGCCGTCCGCCTTGCCGGACTCCAGGAAGCCGGTGACGCGCGTGAACTGCTCGTCGGACACCAGCGGTCCCATCTGCGTTGTCGGGTCAAGGCCGGATCCGAGCTTGATCGACTTGGCGATCTCGGCCACCCCGTCGACGACCTCGTCGTAGCGGCTCTCTTGCACGAACAGCCGCGAGCCCGCGACGCAGCACTGGCCGTGGTTGAAGAAGATCGCGTTGGCCGCGCCCTCGATGGCACCGTCGTCCGCATCATCGAAAACGATGTTCGGGCTCTTGCCGCCGAGTTCGAGCGTCAGCTTCTTCAGGTTGCCGGCGGCCGCCTGCACGATCAGCTTGCCGACTTCGGTGGAGCCGGTGAACGCCACCTTGTCCACATCGTCATGTGCGGCGAGCGCTGCGCCCGCTGTCTTGCCGTAGCCGGGCACGACGTTCACCACGCCGTCCGGAACCCCGGCTTCGGCGATGAGCTCCGCGAGACGGAGGGCCGTGAGCGGCGTCTGCTCGGCGGGCTTGAGCACGACCGTGCAGCCGGTCGTGAGCGCGGGGCCGAGCTTCCACGCGGCCATCAGCAGCGGGAAGTTCCACGGGATGATCTGTCCGACGACGCCGATCGGCTCGCGCAGCGTGTAGGAGTGGAAGTTCGCGCCCGGCATGTAGGGGACCGAGATGTCGATGGTGTTGCCCTCGATCTTGGTTGCCCAGCCCGCCATGTAGTGGAACAGGTCTGCCGCCAGCGGCACGTCGGCCGCCTGGGCGACCAGGAACGGCTTGCCGTTGTCGAGCGACTCCAGTTGCGCGAGCTCGTCGACGTGCTCGAGGATGAGGTCGCCGATCTTCCAGACGACCTGCCCGCGCTGCGACGGGGTGAGCCGGCCCCACGGCCCGTCGAAGGCCGCGCGGGCTGCCCGAACAGCCCGGTTGACGTCCTCGGCGTCTCCCTCCGCCACCCGGGCCAGGGTCTCGCCGGTGGCCGGGTTGGGTGTCTCGAACGTCTTGCCGGACGCCGCATCCACCCATTGGCCGTTGATGAACATCTGGCGCGGGGTACCGATGAAGGCCTCGACGTTGCGGTCCAAGGTCACAGTCACGACAAATCATCTCCTTGTGCGCGTGGACGGCGACGGCCACCGCCCGGTCCGGTCTGCGGCAGCTCCGAGGCGCGACACGGCCAGGGAGATGCTGGTCTGGCCAGTAGTCTCCATGAGACTACAGATGCGCGAGGCACACAAGGCAAAGGCGCCGGACATAGTCTGTGGGACATGCCCTCACAAGGCCTGCCTCGGCTCTCGCTCGCGGAATGGCTCGTGCTCTGCTTGCTCTGCGAGGCGCCATCGCACGGCTTCGCGCTGACCCGCTTGCTCGCTGGCGACGGCGAGCTTGGACAGGTCTGGCGGGTACCCAAGCCGGTGATCTACCGCGCGCTGCAGCGGCTCGAGGCGATGGGCCTTGCGGTGACCGTCGAGGTGCAGCCGTCGACCGAGGGCCCGGCTAGATCGCTCATCGACGCGACGAACGTCGGCCGCAAGGCAGCCGCTGGCTGGCTGGCCAGCCCCGTCAGCCACAACCGTGATATCCGCTCCGAGCTGCTCGTCAAGCTCGCGCTGCTGGATCGGGCCGGCGCCGATCCGGCGCCGCTGCTCGACGCTCAGCGCGACAAGCTGCAGCCGGTGGCGGAGGCACTGGAAGCGCGGCTGGCGGAGGCTACCGGGTTCGAGCGGACTGTGACGCTGTGGCGCTGCGAGACCGTGGCCGCCACGCTGCGCTTCCTCGATGCAATGCGGGAGCCCGCCGCGGCGGCGACAGCGGGGTAGCGGGCCAGCGGCGATATGGCGTGATTGGTGCCTGCCCGGTAGTCTCAGTGTGACTACAGTTCTCGAGGCGACTACGCGAAGGCGCCGCTCGTGTCCGCTGTCCTGGCTGAACCGCCCCCGGCCGGCCGTGCCCCGAGCCGTGGCGCACCCGTCGTGGGCGTGCTGCCCGACGGGACCGCGTACTTCGCGCCGATCGGCAATGTCCTCGTGGACGGCTCGCATGTGACATGCCACCTGTGCGGCAGGTCCTTCCGGTCAGTCGCCGCG
>JASHTT010000612.1 GCA_030040415.1 Streptosporangiaceae bacterium
TCCCACCAGATCGTGGTCGGCGGTACTGGGACCGGCAAGACCACGCTGCTGCTACGGCTGTGGGCCGGCTTCATGGCAGCCGGCCTGCGCAGGCATGCCGCGGGACTGGCCGGGCCCCCGCTCGTCGTGGTCCTCGACTGCAAAGGCGGACCCGACGCCAGGCGCATCGCGGAGCGCGTGCGCAGGGTGCTTAGGGATGCAGGAGCCAGGAACGTGGCCATCTGGCCTGATGAGTCAAGCCTGGCACTGTGGTCGTTACCACCGCATCAGCTCACGACCACGCTGGTCGACCTGATCGAGCACGGCACCGGGGGTGCCGCTTACTACGCCGACGTGATGGAAGCTGTAGTGGCACTCGCCGTCGGCGCGCCGTGCGGACCACCGGCCAGCACAGCGGAGTTCCTCAACAGGCTCGATGCCGGCTGGCTCGCGGGCGCCTACGCCACAGCCCGCGCGCCCGGCGAACTCGACCAAGTGCGCTCGGCCACTCGTCAGGTGCCCGACATCGCACTCCGCTTCCGCACCCTGTTCCGCAGGCTCGGCCCAGGACTCGATGGACCCGGCGACTTCGGCGACGCCGATGCCTGGTACTGCATCCTCGAGGGAACGGCCGAGATAGCCGTCGCCGAAGCCCAGGCCCGCGCGCTCGTTGACCTGCTCGCCAGCCACGTGACCGCGCCACCCGGCGCCGAGCGACGGGACCGGCAAGTTCTCTTGGCGGTCGACGAATTCAGCGCCGTCTCACGTCGGCTGCCGATCTGGCAGTTGTACGAACGGGCGCGCTCGCTCGGGCTGGCCGTTCAGGTCTCGGCGCAGTCGTGGCACGGTCTCGCCGCCACCGAGGACGAGCGCTACCGGCTCGCAGCCTCGGCCGAAGGAGGCATCTGGCTGCTCCGCACGCCGCACCCCGAGCCGCTCACCGCGCTCGCCGGCCGACGCAGCGCCGTGGAATCCAGCAGGCTCATGGCGGGCCCGCTGCGCTGGAGCCGCCAGGGCAGCTCGCACCAGTATGCCGAAGCGGTCGCCGACCCTGGCCTGATCCGGTCGCTCGAGGTCGGCCAGGCGGCCTACATCTACCGGGGCGGAGTAACCTTCACCCAGGTCAAACGCCTGGTCGCAGGCCCGGCCGCGGTCATTTCGGCGGCGGCGCGCAGCGCCCACGACAAGGAACCGGCCGCGGCCGAAGTCACCGCTGGCCGCGCGGCGAGGCTGCCGGATGTCGGCGCGTTCCTCGATGCGGCTTTCGGTCCCGAGCGCGAGCCCGTGTCGCGGCGGCACGCCGACGCCGGCCCGGACGGTGACGAGGTGCGGCCGTGAGCCGGCCGCCCGCGTTGCCCGGCGCATCGCCAGCCGATGACCCGTTCGAGGTGCTCAGCCTGCCGCCCAGCCCTGACCTTTCCGACGATGACGTCCGCGCGGCCTGGCGGCGGCTAGCCGCAGCGACCCATCCGGACCGGGCGGATGGCGGCGACCCGGCTGCGTTCGCCGCCGCCGCTACCGCTTACACGGCACTGCGCACTGACGTGGCCCGCCGCGAGATCCTTGCCGAGCAGGCGTTGCGGCGTCGATCGCGCGGCTGGCCGCCGACCCGACCCTGGCGGCTCGCATTGCGCGTGGCTGCCGCCGTCGCCGTTGGTGTCGTGGCGGTCGCAGCCGTCGGCTGGCAGCCTGCCAGCGTTGCCGTTATCGCTGGGGCGCTGACCTGGCTGACGCTGACCGTGCGCCCGGACCTTGCGCGGTGACCAGCGAAGGAACTGGCTCCAGGCTGCGATCCTGTCTGGTGAGCTGCGGAGCGCGATGCGCGATGACGATGATCCCGGCCACCATGATCGCCAGCGAGACGACCTCGCCGGTGATCCCCGGTGCGGTACTGGTAGTTCGCTCGTTGAGCCACACGTAGGCCAGCCCGATGGAGATCAGCGGATCGGTCGCCGTGATCACCGCCATGACGGGTGCGATGAGCGTGCCCTGCTGGAAGGCGTTCTCATTGAGCAGGAAGCCGAGCGGCCCGACTATGGCAAGCGCGTAGATCGGCCAGTCGGTGAGCACGGCGGCCAGGCCGCCCGCTGCGGCCGACACCACGAGCTTGACAAGGAACGCGCCGACCCCGTAGCTGATCCCGCACGCCAGCGCCACCGCTATCGGGCGGATGTCCTCATTCCTGCGGGCCAGCAGGAGGCAGCCTGCGACGCCGACGGCGAGCCCGGCAGCCAGCGGCAGCACGACATGGAAGCCGACGCTCGAGGCGCCGCTCGACGGGTGGGCGAAGACCAGGAACCCCGCGATCCCGGCAGCACTGGCTACGACGCCGGCCAGCAGCGGACCGTCGAACCTCCTGCGCAGGTATGCGCTGATCAGAACGGCGAAGATCAGGCCGCAGACCAGGATCGGCTCGACGAGTGCCAGCGGCCCGAACCGGAGCGCCACGACCTGGAGCGCGAAAGCCCCGAGCGTTCCGCCGATCGATGCCAGCCACAGTGGCTGCCTCGCCAGGTCCAGGAATATCCGCGGCGACAGCACCTTGCGCCGCACGACGCGGTGCGTGCTCCGCTGGTCGGCAACTGACGCTATGCCGAAGACCAGCGAGGCAGCCAGGGCGGCCAGCACAGCTACTGTCGGAAACAACCCAATCCTCCTGATCAGCAGGCAATTGGTTTGCTTCGGCCCGGCGTTGCCGCCGACCGCATTGCATGAGTGGCAGCGACACCCGGGCCCGCATTGTTCCCCGTCATCCCCAGCCCCTGTGGATAATTCGGTGGACGTCTGTGGATAGTCCTCGCAAGAAGGTGCGCATTGACCGGCGGCAGCATCCCCTTTAACTTGCCGGGCATGGGAGATATCGCTGCCAGCCTGACTGTCCTGGCCCGTACGGGGACGGACGGAGCCGGCCTGGTCCGGACGCTGGCCGAGGTCCCGCCCGGCGGACGGCACCTCGGCACGGCGGGGCCTGGCGGTGAGCTCTGGTTCGTGATCGACGGCTCGGGCCTCCTCGACCTAGACGGCGCGCCAGGACCGGCGCTGGTACCAGACCGCGGCCTGTGCATTCCTGCGGGCACGGCCTACCAGTTGCGCTCCGACCCGTCCGCCGGGTTGCGCATGGACATGGTCGCGCTGCCCGCCGCCGACCGGGCCGGTGTGCCGCTCAGCCGAGACCTGCAAGACTGCCCGGTCGAGACGACCGGAGATCGGCGGTTCCGCGTCCTGTTCGGCCCCGGCCGCGGCTGCGCGGTAGCGACCCAGTTCGTCGGCGAGATCCCGCCAGGCCGGGCACCGCAGCACAGCCATCCCTACGACGAGGTCGTCCTGATCCTGCAAGGCACCGGCGTCGCTCACCTGGCCGGGGCCCACCGCGACCTTTCCGCGGGCACGTGCCTGCACCTGCCGCCCGGGCTGCCGCACTGCCTGGAGAACACGGGC
>JASHTT010000613.1 GCA_030040415.1 Streptosporangiaceae bacterium
GTCGCCGGCACCGGGCACGGCTTCAAGCGATTCAACGTCGCCGACACGCACTCCCCGCAGGTCGAGCGCATGCTGGCCGGCGGCATCGCGCGGTCGCCGAAGGCGGCGCGGACGGCAGGCTCGTCGGCGCCCACGGTGCAGGGCGTCGACATCTCATCAATGCAGCACCCCGACGGCGCGGCCATCGACTGGCAAACCGTCGCGCAGGCCGGCTACAAGTTCGCGTTCATCAAGGTCTCCGAGGGCAGCTACTACGTCAACCCGTACTACGCCTCGGACTCGCGGCACGCGCAGGCAGCCGGGATGCTCACCGCCCCGTTCATCTTCGCGATCCCGAATTACTCGAGCGGCACCCTGCAGGCCGACTACGGAATCGACGGCTCCGGCTATACGCCAGACGGCAAGGTCCTCACGCCGATTTTGGACATCGAGTACGACCCGTACTACCTGGAGGATGGCACCAACGCCTGCTACGGCATGACGGCCGCGCAACTCGTCTCCTGGATCAAGGCCTTCGTGGCCGAGATGGTCAGGCGGACAGGCCGGGCGCCGGTGATCTACACGACCCAGGACTGGTGGGACACGTGCACCGGCGACAGCACGGCGTTCGCGGCCGATCCGCTCTGGATCGCGAGTTACGGACCCTCGGTGCCGACCATGCCGGCCGCCTGGCAGAACTGGACGTACTGGCAGTACTCCTCCACCGCGACGGTGCCGGGCATCTCGAGCACCGTCCCGGTCGACGTCGACTACATGAACCCGGCCGCGCTGGCGCTCGCGGAGACCGCCACCCAGAGCGACGCCGAGGGCAGCGCTCCGCACAGCGTCACGGCCCGCACGCTGGACGGCAGTGCCACGACGCCGCCGACGTTCGCGGCGACCGGCTTGCCAGCAGGAATGTCGATCGACGCCGCGACGGGGGTCATCAGCGGAACACTGCCAGCGCAGACGGGCACGTTCCCGGTCAAGATATCCGCGACCGCGGGGACGGCCAGGGCATCGCACGCCTTCACCTGGTACGTGCACGGGCCGATCAGCCTGGGCGCGCTGGCTGGCCAGGCCGGGTCGGTGGGGGCGCCGGCACTGATGCAGGCCGCGGCCGCGGACGGGTTGCCGGGCTGCACGCTCAGCTTCAGCGCTTCCGGGCTGCCAGCCGGCCTGTCGATCAGCAGTTGCGGGCTGATCTCCGGCTGGCTGCGCAGGAGCGGCCGGTACACCGTGACCGTGCGGGTTGCCGACAGCGCAGGGACCGGCACGGAGCGCACCTTCTCCTGGCAGGTGGCGGAGGCGAGCCGGAGTGGTCCGGCAGGGCAGATCCGGCTCGGCTGGGATGGCAAGTGCCTGACTTCGCTGTCGAAGACAGAAATCGTCGTCGAGACCTGCGCGGCCGCTACGGCCAGGGCCGGCCAGGCGCAGCAGTGGACCGTCGCGGCGAACGGCTCGATCCGCCTCGGCTATTTGTGCCTGACGGCCAGGCCGGTCACCGGGTCTGGGCCGGCCGCCCTCGCGCTGGCCTCGTGCGCGACCGGCGGCGAGCGCTGGCAGATCGGTACCAACGCGGTACTGGTCAACCTCGCCGACGGCCGGTGCCTGACCGACAAGGCGGCGAAGAACGGCGCGCTGGCCGATGCGGTGACCTGCTACGCCGTGCCGAATAACACCGGCAGCGCCAGCACTCCGGCCAAGAGCCAGGTGTGGACCATGCCGGCCGGGCCGCTGACCTCTGGGATAGCTGGCTATTGCGCAGGCGACCAGCACCCGCCGGGCACGAAGCTCGGCCCGGTCATCCTGCGTGGCTGCGGCGCCGCCGTGGCGGCGTGGACGGTCGGTGCAGGTGGCGCGATCACTGCGGGCGGGGAGTGCCTCAGCCTGAACGCGGGGAAGACATCGCGCGGCACGTCAGCACGGCTTGTCGGCTGCCGGTCGTCCGCGGGTCAGGTCTGGCAGTTGTCCGGCGGGCCGATCGGCGTCGAACTGCTGAACCCGCTCTCCGGCCTGTGCCTTGCCGACCCGGGCGACGTGGCGAGGGCCGGGAACACGCTAGCCATGCAGCCGTGCGTCGCCAGCGACCCGGGTGTCTGGTGGCGGGTGAGCTGAGCCGGAGCCTGGCACGAGACCCTGAGACCTGCGTTTTAGGAACGCGGGTACGTGCCGCCACCGCGCTCGCCGCGCCGGTGCTCGCCGGGGTAATCGCTGTTGTGATCGGGGCGCGGTGCCTGGCGTTCGCCGGGCATTCCGGCGCCGGTCTGCTCCCGGGGGCGGCGGCCGCCGTCGTCGCTGGCGGGCTCGCGCCGCTGCCGGTCCGGCTGGCCTACCGGCTGCCGGTCTGGCTGTCGCGGACCGGAGTCGCTGGGACCCGCCGCGTTGTCGGCTGCCGCGTGCACTCGCGCGCCGGCCGAGTACGCGAGGGCCACGACTTGATCCAGGTCGTCCTCGCACCCCCTGACCGCGTTCAGCCGTATCGGCTCGGACCCAGGCAGCAGGCAGCGCAGCACGGTATATGGCCGGCCGTGACCGTAGACGGTGATCCTCACCCGGCTGAGCGGGGCGGTCGCGATGGCGGTGGGTTGCCTGGCGGACCCGGACAGCCGGCAGTACACGAGCTGGCGCCTGGTGACCGCGAGAAGCATCGGCCGCTGAATGAAGATCCTGGTCAGCCCCAGCGCCAGCGCGGCTAGTTCGGCTGCAACGAACCCGATGAGTGCCGGGCCCACGTGCCAGTGACCCCGCGCCCACAGGTACACGAACACCAGGGCCAGCGCGGAAGCCACGTAGACGGCGGCGCTGAGCTGCCGGAGCACACGCCGGGACGGCACCGCGAGCACCCGCGCGCCCATGACGATGCGGTCACCGCCAAGCGCAGGCTCCAGCCCGGCGTTGATGCGGCGCACGAACTCAGGTGAGTTCACTGGGCAGCACCCTGCACCACGGCCCCCCGGTTCAGGTCGGGTCCCCAGGTCTTCGGGATAACGCGATTCAACCTAATCACCTGGGCCGCCGCAACGAGAACGAGAGCCAGACAGGCCGGGTCCCCGCGTCGGCCTGCCCAGCTCCCGGTGCCGCCAGCTGAGCGATCCCGCCGTATCGCCAGCCGCGCGGCGGGCTGATGATCAGCAAACTGCGACGATTGATGTTGCGCTATAGCGCATCAAGCCCACAAGGGGAAGGTTCCCCAGGCCTGAGGCTCCCCGCGTGCCGTAGCGCGCGACTGCCGGGCGCAGGTGCCAGGCTGGGCGTACATTGACGCGGTCCGCATCCGGCTCTATCGTGCCCGCGGGCCGGTAGAAAGGCAGACAGGCAGGACAGCGGATGCTTCTGATCGTCATGTTCGGGGCGCAGACATGGCGCATCAACCCGGGCCAGGAGTTCACCTTCGGCCGTGCGGCTGACTGCGACGCGGTGCTGCCGCAGGCCGACCGCGGGGTCTCCCGGCGGTCAGGCAGCTTCAGTTCGCGCGATGGCATCTGGTGGCTGAGCAACGACAGCAGCGCCTCGATGCTCTACCTCGACGGGGACCGCGGGTTCCGCGCCGACCTGCCGCCGGGGCTGGCGCTGCCGCTGCAGCAATGGCACGTCAAGGTGCGCATCGACGGCGTGCTGGACAGCTACACGATCAGGCTTCGCCTCCCGGACCTGGACGAGGACCTGGAAGGCTACGACCAGACGGGTCCGGAGACCGCGAGTTTCGAGCGAGTGGTCACCGCCACCAGGCACCGGCCGAGGCTCAGCGACGACGACAGGCTGGTCTTGGCCGCGAGGTTTGAGGAGTACCTGACCTGGCGGTACTCCGGCCACGCCGCGCCGCGGAGCGCCCGGGATGCCGCGGAGCGGATCGGCTGGCAGCCGCACACCGTCGCCAAGCGGTGCGAGAACATCAGGAACCGGTATCTCCGGATCGGCGTTCCCGGCCTGCGGGGCCCGCGCGCCCTGGAGGAACTGGCCGCGCTGCTGATCTCGACCGGGGAGCTGACCAGCGACGACCTGCGACGGCTGCCGGCCGCTCCGCCGGCGCCGGAGCCGGAGCGGCCTGGCTAGCCGACCAGCGTCTTGACCGCGCTGGCCAGGTCGGTGAGTGCCTTCTTGGCGTCGGCGAAGTACATGCTGGTCTTCGGGTCGACATACAGCTCGTTGTCGATGCCGGCGTAGCCGTGTCCCATGGACCGCTTGATCACGATGATGCTCTTCGCCTGGTCGACATCCAGGATCGGCATGCCGGAGATCGCCGTCCCCGGCCGCCTCGCGGCCGGGTTGGTGACGTCGTTCGCCCCGATCACCAGGGCCACGTCTGCGCGCGCGAACTCCGGGTTGATGTCGTCCATCTCCCGCAGTTGCGGGTACGGCACGTTCGCCTCGGCGAGCAGCACGTTCATGTGGCCGGGCATGCGGCCCGCGACCGGGTGGATGGCGTAGCTCACCTCGACGCCGCGCGACTCGAGCAGGTCGGCCAGCGCAGCGACCTCGTGCTGTGCCTGTGCCGCGGCCAGCCCGTAGCCGGGAACGATGATGACCTTGGAGGCGTACGCGAGCTGTATCGCCGCGTCGTCGGCGGCGATCGAGTGCACGCTGCCGCCCGGCCCGGCAATGGCCGGCGCGGCGTCACCGGTGCCGAATCCGCCCACGATGATGTTGCCGATCGACCTGTTCATCGCGTCGGCCATCAGCTTGGTCAGGATGCTGCCGGAGGCACCCACCAGCGCGCCGGCGATGATCAGCGCCCAGTTGCCGATGACGAACCCGGCCATCGCGACCGCGGTGCCGGTGAACGCGTTCAGCAGCGAGATCACGACGGGCATGTCGGCGCCGCCGATCGGCATCACCATCGAGACGCCGAACGCCAGTGCGGCGATGATGACGATGCCCAGCAGCGCGGTGCTGGGCGCGGCGATCAGGTACGCGCCGAGCCCGATCGCGACAGCCGCCAGGCCCAGGTTGACGATCCGCGCTCCGGGGAACGTGACCGGCGCCGAGTTGATCACGCCCTGCAGCTTGCCGGCCGCGATCAGCGAACCGGAGAAGGTCACGGCGCCGATGATGACGTCGAGCAGCGTGGTGACCGAGGTGGTTGCGGACACGGTCGCGCCAGCGTGCATGTAGTCGTGCACCGCGACCAGCGCCGCGGCGCCGCCGCCGACCGCGTTGAACATGCTGACTAGCTGCGGCATAGCCGTCATCTGCACGGTCCTGGCCGAGTACAGGCCCGCTCCGGCGCCAAGCAGGGCGCCAGCCAGCATGACGATCCAGCCGGTGACGCTGATCCCGCCGAGGTGGATGACGATCGCCAGCGTGGTCGCGATGGCGATGGCCATGCCGGCCGTCGATGCCTGGTTACCGCGCCGCGCCGTCGCTGGGTTGTTCATCAGGTGCAGGCCGAACACGAAGCAGGACGCGGCCAGCACATAGATCAGCTGGGTGACCCAGTCGAACGTGCTCATGCCGAGCCGTCCTTGGGCCTGCCGTTGGACGCTGCCTCGACGGCATGGGTGGCCGCGGGCGGCGGCACGGCCGGCCGCTTGCGGAACATCTTGAGCATGCGGCCGGTGACCACGTAGCCGCCGACGACGTTAGCGGCGGCGAAGGCCGCGGCCACGAACGCGATGATGTAGCCGATCGTGTTGTGGGCCGTGACGGCGATCAGCATCGCCCCGGCCAGCACGATCCCGTGGATCGAGTTGGCCGCCGACATCAGCGGCGTATGCAGGGTCGCGGGGACCTTGCTGATGACCTCGAAGCCCACCCACAGGCTGAGCACGAAGATCGTGACATCGACAAGCAGCGCAGGGTACGACACGGACTGGTCCCTTTCGAATCAGGCCTGGGCCGGCCCCTGGTCGGCGGCCTTGACGAGAGCCGGGTGCACGATCTCCCCGTTCCTGGTAATAATCACGCCAGCCTGCAGCTCATCGTCGGTGTCGATGGCCAGCTCACCATCCTTGACCAGGTACAGCAGCAGCGCACTGATGTTCCGCGCGTACATCGCTGACGCGGCCGCCGGCATTGTCGATGGCAGGTTCGCGGCTCCGATGATCGTCACGCCATTTTCGGTAACGACATGCTCGCCGGGAACCGAGCCCGCCACGTTGCCGCCGAGCGGGCTGGATCCCATGTCCACGATGACCGACCCGGCAGCCATCCGCTTCAGCGCGTCCTCGGTGATCAGTAGCGGCGGCCGGCGGCCAGGGACCTGCGCGGTCGTGATCACGACGTCGTGCCTTGCGATGTGGTCGGCTAGCTCCTCCTGCTGTGCCTGGCGTTCCTCCTCGGTCAGCGCGCGGGCGTAGCCGCCCTCGCCGGACGCGGGGCCGACAGAGGTGAGCTCGATGAAGCTGGCGCCGACGGACTCGGCCTCGGTCTTGGCCTCGGGGCGCACGTCGTAGGCGCTGACCACCGCGCCCAGCCGGCGCGCGGTGCCGATGGCCTGCAGCCCGGCAACGCCAGCGCCGAGCACGAGCACCTTGGCGGGCCTGGCGGTGCCCGCCGCGGTGATCAGCAGCGGGAAGAACCGGTCGTACTCGGCGGCGCCGAGGAGCACAGCCTTGTATCCGGCGATGTTGGCCTGCGAGGACAGCGCATCCATTGGCTGTGCCCGCGGAATCGTCCGCGGGATCATGTCCATGCTCAGCGCCGTCACGCCGGCTTTGGCCAGGCTCGCGGTCAGCGCGGCATCGGTCAGCGGCGCAAGCAGCCCGATGACCGTCTGGCCAGGCCGCAGCGCCGCGATCGCTGCCTCATCGGGCTTACCGACGCTGAGCACGACGTCGGCCGCCAGCGCCTCGTCACGGCCGACTATGCCGGCGCCCGCCTCCGCGTAGTTGTCGTCGGTGAACCACGCGGCGTCGCCCGCACCCGACTCGACCAGCACATCGAGGCCGGCCGCGCGCAGTTTGCCCGCGGTCTCGGGGACCAGCGCCACCCGGCGCTCGCCAGACGCGGTCTCCTTGACCACGGATACCTTCACCTACGAACCTCGCTGAATCACCAGGGGGTTGATGACGGCCCGTCGCCGGGCCGTAATCTCAGTATGGACTGGTCGGTTTCGCGGCAGTGCACGACCTAGCCAGGCTGCCGCGTGACGGAAGTATGACGGCACGGACGGCGGGCTGGCGAATCGGGGTCCGCCGTCGCGCTTCGGGCGAGGCAGGTACGTGACCGGTGATCCGGGCAGGGGGGCTAGCCGCGACGCGTTCGCGGCCAGGCTGGCGCAAGCGCGCAGCCGACTCGGCGAGCTTGACGTCCCGGCCGCCGAGGCGGCCCGGCTGCACCGCCAGTTCATCGCGGTGTGCGACGCGGTCAAGGCCGCGGGCGCGGGCGAGGAGGTCGCCGAACGCAGGCTTTCCGTATTCCTGGCCGCGCTGGAGCAGGCGGCCCGGCAATCCGAATCGCCATTGTGACTTCCTGGCACGCGGCTGAATTTCCCGAAGGTGTTTGTGCGGCGGCGCCAGATCGCTTACTTTCTAGCCCAGCGGGCACGGTGTCAGCACTGGCCACGAGCCTGCTACCGGGGGAAACAAATCGGGGGTGAGGAAATGAACAAGACCGAATTGATCGATGCGATTTCCGACGTGATGGGGGATAAGAGAACCGCTGCCGAGGCGGTAAATGCGGTTATCGGCACCATTCAGGAGACTGTTGCCAGCGGCGACAAGGTGACTATCACCGGATTCGGCGTTTTCGAGCGGCAGGTCCGGCCCGCGCGCACCGCGCGCAACCCGGCAACCGGTGCCGCCGTCAAGGTGCCGAAGACATCGGTGCCGAAGTTCCGCGCGGGGGCGGACTTCAAGGCGCTAGTGAACAGCGCGGGTGGCAGGACCCGCAAGACGACAGCCAGCAAGACGACGGCGCGCGCCGGAACGGCCCGCACGGCTTCGGCCCGCACGGCTTCGGCCCGCACGGCGAGCGGCCGCACGTCTACTGCCCGCAAGGCTCCGGCACGCAGGGCGCCCGCCCGGAGCCGCTAGCGGCCGGCTGAGCCGGTCGTTCCATGATCCCGAAGACTTAGCGCCGTCGTATGGCGCTGCTAAGTCTTCCGGGTAACCGGCAAGCTGCCTAGCGGAGGCCGGGGCGCTTGCTCATCGCCGTCTGCAGCACCCGCTCGACGAGTTCGCCGAACGGCAGTCCGCTCGCCTCCCACATCTTCTGGAAGTAGGAGGCGGGGGACAGCCCCGGCATGGTGTTGATCTCGTTCAGCAGGATCTGCCCGCCGGGGGTGTAGAAGAAGTCGACGCGGGCCAGGCCCTCGCAGGACACCGCCTCGAAGGCGGCCGCCGCGAGGCGCCGGATCTCGGCAGCCGCGCTGTCCGGGATCGGCGCCGGGATCGCCATGTCGCTGGCCGAGTCCAGATACTTCGCCTCGAAGTCCCAGAACTCCTCGCCGCCGTTTACCAGCAGCTGGCCGGGGACGCTTGTCTCCGGCGGACCGCCGTCGGTGCCCTCGAGGACCGACACCTCGATCTCGACCCCGTCGATCGCGGCCTCCACCAGTACCTTCGGGTCGTACTGGCGTGCGGTCGCGATCGCCTCCTGGAGCTGAGCCATGTTGTGCGCCTTCGACGTGCCGATGCTGGAGCCGCCCCTGGCCGGCTTGACGAACAACGGCCAGCCGAGTTCCGCTATCTCGTCCAGCACCCGTTTGGCCTCGACCGACTCGCTGCTGGCCGCCAGCTCACCGGGCTGCGTGCCCGCCCAGTCGCGTTCCCTGACGACGACGTAGGGACCTACCGGCAGTCCGCGCGCCGCGAATACCAGGTTCATGTACTCCTTGTCCATGCTGACGGCACTGGCGAGAACTCCCGCGCCGACGTACCGCACGCCGGCCAGCTCGAGCAGGCCCTGAATAGTGCCGTCCTCGCCATACGGGCCGTGCAGCACCGGCAGCACCAGGTCCACGTCGCCGAACAGGGACGGGATCTGAGCCGCTGCACTCGACACGACGCCGCCGGTCTGCGCCGGAGCGGCGCCCGCGGCCCATGGCACGACCTCCGAGCCTTCGCTGGCGATCGCCTCGACCGACGGCAGCTGCCCGCCGGATACGGCAAGCTGGCTGGGCTCGGCTGAGACTCGTACCCAGTTCCCCGATTTGGTGATGCCGACCGGGACGACGTCGTACTTTGTCCTGTCGATCGCGCCAAGCACGTTGCCGCCACCCATGCAGGACACCGGGTGCTCTGGTCCCCTGCCGCCGAACACAACAGCGACCCTGATCTTGCGCTGCTCGGTCACGAATCCTCCTGTCCCGTCGCCCCCCGCCGCGGCCATTTCGGCCCGCGATCTGGCTCAGTCTGACCGGTCCCGTGATGCCGTGTCGACAGCCGCGGGAGTATCGGATACATGACACCCGAAGCGGCGTCGCAACCCGGGCAGGCCTGGTCGGTTGTGATCCCCGTCAAGGTACTTGCCCATGCCAAGTCCAGGCTCACCGGACTGGCCGGGCGCCGCCGGGCCGACCTGGCACTGGCCATGGCCGAAGACACGGTGGCGGCGGCCAGCGACGCCGCCGTGGTCGCGACGGTGATCGTGGTAACGGATGATCCCGACGTCGCCAGTGCCGCGACCGGACTCGGCGCCGTCGTCCTCGCGGACTCGCCTGCGGCCGGGCTTAACGAGGCTCTGGTGCACGGTGCCGCGTTCGCGGAGGCGAACTGGCCGGGGCGCGGACGCGCGGGGCTGGCGGCCGACCTGCCGGCGCTGCGGCCGGCGGAACTCGCCAGGGCGCTGACCGCCGCGGCGCAGTTGGGTGAGGCGTTCGTGCCCGACGCGGATCGGACCGGCACCACGCTGTACGCCGCGGCGGCTGGCACGGCGTTCCGGCCGCTGTTCGGCGTCGCCTCGCGCGAGCGGCACATGGCGGCCGGCGCGGCCGAGCTCGACCTGGCTGATCTCGACGGCCTGCGCAGGGACGTGGACACGCTGGACGACCTGCGCAGCGCCGCCGCCATCGGCGTCGGTCCGCGGACCCGGGCAGCGCTCCCCACTGCCGGGGGCCAGGACGCCAGCTAGGCCACTAGGGGAGAAGCCTGCCCATCAGCAGCTCAGGCAGCAGGATGAAGAGCGTCCCGATGAGGCCCAGGACTATCCCGAGCACGACGAACGCTCCGCCCTTCTCGCCCGCCCAAGCCAGCCGCGGCAGCGCCACCACGCCGATGATCAGCGCAACCACCGAGGTGATCCCCTCGGTCACGAACCCGCCGACGCCGAGGATGCTGGACGCGATCGCGAGGCCGCTGACCTGCGCGCATGCGGCCGGTGCTGCTGTGCGAGGCCGGACCGCCGGGGTAGTCAGCGCCGCGATGTTCCCGGCGCGCGACTGGCCGGATGCCTGCCTGCGGGCAGCCTGATGGCTGGCCTGACGGCGCAGTGTGCCGATGATCAGCTCACCCGCCGGCAGATCGCTCGTCAGTGCGGCGAGTTCGGCATACGTCCGCGACCGGTAGACGCGGCCGACCCGATCGGCGAGCTCGTCTTGCTCGAGTCTGCCCTCGGCGAACGCGGCCTTGAGCAGATCGACGACGGTCTCCCTGTCTGCCTGGGACGACCGCAGGTGGCCATGTCGTCGAAGAGCGTCCCACGGGCCAGCGCCGCCGTGCGGGACCATCCCCGATGGTGACGATGCCATCGCACCTCCCCGCGATCACTTACTAGCCACGGCCTGGATGCCAGTGCCTGCCGCGCCCGGGTATGCGGCAACCATAACTATGCTGCGGCGGATAAAGCGAGACGAGAAGTGCGGCCGCTTGCCGTGCCCGGAGAGCAGGCAAATGGCCGTAGTCACCCTATATATGCACTATGGGGCAGGTAAGAGTCCTGGTGATGCCGGAGACTGCCTGGATCTGCGCCACAACCAGACGACCGAGGTCGTCCACGTTGGGCGCCTCCGCCCTGACGATCACGTCGTACGGACCTGTGACGTCGTCTGCCTGAGTGACGCCGCTGATCTTCCCGATGCTCAGGGCCACATCGGCAGCCTTCCCGACCTCCGTCTGGACGAGAATGTACGCGTGCACCATGTCGCCCCTCCACGTAGTGGGTCTGACGGCAACGCTACCGCAGCGGCACGCGCGGGCAGCGCCGCATCCGCTGTGAAAGGCACCGGAGGCTGAGTTGCCAACGGCTCGGCACGTTACCTACCCGGCCGCTGCGGTCAGCTACCGCGGATTGGTGAACCCTGGCCTGGTGCTATTCCACCGATCGACTTGCCCCCGCGTGGCTGCCGGAGCCTGTCATTAACGGCAGCGGCGGGGGCGCCGTTACCGTTGCCGATCTCGGCGAGTTCGGGCTGATCGCGGCCATACAGGAGGTACTGCCTGGCGGCGAGGGGGTCCTGCTCGGCGTGGGCGACGACGCGGCTGTGCTGCGTGCCGCTGACGGCCGGGTGGTGGCCTCGACCGACCTTCTTGTCGAAGGACGGCACTTCCGCAGGGACTGGTCAACGCCCCGCGACGTCGGCATCAAGGCCGCCGCGCAGAACCTGGCCGACATCGCGGCCATGGGCGCGGCGCCAACAGCGATCCTCGTCGGCCTCGCCGCGCCCGGCGGGCTGCCAGTGGACTGGGTGCTCGACATGATGCGCGGCATGGTGACCGAGTGCCAGCGGGCCGGCGCAGCGGTGGCAGGGGGCGACATCAGCGGCGCGGACAACGTCATGCTGGGCGTCACCGCGCTCGGCGACCTGGGTGGCCGGCAACCAGTCACCCGGCGTGGTGCCCGGCCCGGTGACCAGGTGGCGGTCAGCGGCAGGATCGGCTGCTCGGCCGCGGGGCTTGCGCTGCTGGAAGCGGGACACTCGGCGGGCTCGCTGCCACCCGACCTTGCCGAGCTGATCCAGGCGCACCTGCGTCCGCGCCCGGATTACAGCGCGGGGCCGCAGGCCGCGATGGCCGGCGCCACCGCGATGATCGATGTCAGTGACGGCTTGCTGGCCGACCTCGGACACATCGGCGCGGCCAGCGGCGTCAGCGTGGACGTGTGGACATCGAGCCTGCCCGTCACCGACGCTGTCAGGTCAGCAGCCGCCCTGCTGGGGGCCGACTGGCTGGAATGGGCGCTGGCCGGCGGTGAAGATCACGCCCTGGCCGCCACGTTCCCGGCTACGACGGTTCTGACACAGAACTGGACGGTTATCGGGAGCGTGCAACAGGGCGCCGGCGTGCTCGTAGACTCGCTGGTCCGGAGGGGTCCGGCCGGGTGGGATCACTTCCGTTGATGGGGTGGCCTTCCCTTCCTACTGGTCGAACCGCGGCCGACCTTGATATAAACCCCCTTGATGCCCCGCCATCGCAAGAAGCACGTGTCCAACGACCGGACGGGTCGACGGAGTGGCAAAACCTCCCGCCACGTCCGCCTTAGTGCTGCCGTTTCGCAGGCCGGTCTCGCCGTTGGCAGGCTGGGTCGGCGCTCTGCCCCGGGCACCCGGAGGGCACCCTCGAGACGGTCAGCCGGCGCTTCCGGCGATCGCCGATCTGCGGGCCGCAGGCCGGCTTCGCGGCGGGCATCCGACGGTACTTTCCCCAGGTTGCTGGTCACGCCGTGGTTCGCCACTGGCGCGGGCATCATGATCGCGCTCGCCGTGTATATCGCGTCCCCGCACGCGTCGCTGGAGTTCGCAAGTCCCTACACCAAGGTGCCGTGCACGGGGAGCGACTGCGTACCGGTGCCCGACGGGACGGGCACGCCTGCGGTGACCCAGGGTCAGCCAGGGCATACCAAGTCCGGTACCGCAGGCAAGGCGGACGCGGGCGGCAAGCGGCTGACCTCTGCCGGCGTCACCGTCACGTTCCAGGTGCAGTCGGGCCGGCCAGGCCAGTTCATGGCGGTTGTCCAGATCTCCGGCAAGCATCCCCTCGGTAACTGGCGGCTGTCCTTCCGCATACCGGGAGTGCACATCGATCAGGTCAGAGGGGCTGGCTGGGCGCCGCAGGGCAGTGACGGGGGCACCGCGTCCGCGTTTGCCGGCGGCGGACCGGGGCGCGGCACCGGCCATCGCGGCAAAGGTCATGGCGGGTCCAACCTCGACGGCACGGGCACCGCCCTCGGCAGCAAGGGCGGCGGCTCGGGTAGCCAGGGTC
>JASHTT010000614.1 GCA_030040415.1 Streptosporangiaceae bacterium
CCATGGACTCGCCTCTGCAGGTCCCAGGCCCGCTCATAGTCCACGGCGTCGGCGCCGAAGCCAACGCGGGCGAACAGCAGTTCGTCATGCACAGGGCCAGCCTATCGTCCCGACGTGGCCGAACTCCTCGCATAGACGCGATATAGCTTGACGCAGGATCGCGATAGTACGTATGGTCGTGGCACCCGCCGCAGCTACTGCGAACGACCCGAGGAGTCACCGGGGGGCGCATGGACCCGATCGAGATCTTGACGGCACTGGCATCTCCGGACGGCAGGGCCGATCCGTATCCCTGTTACGCGGCCCTGCACGAACTGGGCGAGGCGGTCCCGCTGGGACCGGAGACCGTGATAGCCGTGGGCTACGACGCGATCAACTCGGTGCTGCGTGATCCGGGTTTTCGCACCTCGGACGCCGAGATATTCGCCCGGGACTTCCCGGACTGGCAGGATCATCCGGTCCTGGTGCAGGGCGCCGACTGGATCCTGAACATGAACGGCGCCCATCACGCCAGGGTCCGCAGTGTGATCGCCCGCGCGTTCACCGCGCGGCGGATCGCCGCGCTTGAACCGGCGATCGCCAAGATGACGGATGACCTGCTCGACGCCATGGCGAAGCGGGACGCGGTGGAGTTCATGCACGACTTCGCCTACCTGCTGCCCGTCACCGTCATCTGCGAGCTGATCGGCATCCCGGAGGAGGACCGGGAAGGTTTCAGGCCCGTGGCCCGGGACCTTACCGAGATCTTCGAGCTTCAGGGGCCCGGCATGCTGCCGGTGACCGACGCCGCCGCGGTCGAGCTGCTCGCCTACTTCACCGGCCTGGCCCACAAGCGTCGCGCCGACCCGCGCGACGACCTGCTGAGTGACCTGCTCGCGCTGAGCGACGCCGACGACGCCCGGCTGACCGGCGCCGAGCTCCTGCACAACCTCACGCTGCTGCTGGTGGCCGGCTTCGAGACGACCACGAACCTGCTGGGCAACGGGCTGCAGATCGTGCTGACGCAGCCAGACGTCGGGGACGCGATCCGGGCGGGCTCGGTTTCCGCCGGGGCGTTCGTCGAGGAAGTGCTGCGCTACGATTCGCCCGTCCAGCTCACCAGCAGGATCGCCTACCAGACGAAGGTGGGCGGCGTGGCCGTCGGCGAAGGCACCGAGGTCGTGACGCTGATCGGCGCCGGCAACAGAGATCCGCGGCGATTCGCCGCCCCGGACACCTTCGACCCGCTGCGTACCGACGGCGGACCGCTGAGCTTCGGCGGCGGCGCGCACTTCTGCATCGGCGCGGCTCTGGCCAGGCTGGAGGGCACGGTGGCGTTCCCGCGGCTGCTGACTCGGTTCCCGGGCATCGCCCCGGCGGGCGAGCCCGTGCGCCGAGACAGGCTGCTGCTGCGCGGCTTCGACACGCTGCCGGTCACGCTGGGGTAGCCGCTGGACGCACGGCACGGTGCGGCACGGACAATGGGCGGATAACGGCGGCTCTCGCCGGCAGCCGCTCTGCGTCAGCGTGCAGGAGGTAGGTGCCGTGTTCGACGAGCAGGAACTCCGCAGCTTGAGCCCGGCTGACAGGCGGATCCTCATGCGTGCGCTCGCCGTGATAGACGCCGCCGACCTGCCGTCCGGCCACGCCGGCGAACGACGGCGGCATTTCACGCTCGCGGCGATCATCGTGTGCTGCGTGTGCCTCGCCGCGTGGATCGGCCTGCTCGCCGCGACACTGCCACGCCACTACACAACCGGCGGCTGGCGCGGGGCGTGGGTGGGCTTCGACATTTTCGAGCTTGCGGCGTTCGCAGCGACAGGCTGGGCGCTCTGGCGACGCCGCCAGATCCTGATCGCCTGCCTCGTCGTCCTCGCAACGCTGCTGTGCTGCGACGCATGGTTCGACGTCGCGCTGGACGCACGCACCAGCGGGTTCTGGCTGAGCGTGCTCTCGGCAGTCCTCGTCGAGCTTCCGCTCGCCGCGGCGGCGATCGTCCTCGCGCGTCGGCTGCTGCGCAGCACCATGGCCCTGGTGCGCAGGTACCAGGGCGATACGGGTCCGCTTCCGCCACTGCGGGAGATCGCCCTCGTCGGCTCGACCGTTGGCAGGCCGCTGCACCACGTGCTCGCACAGAACGCTGACAACATCGCGTCGCACCCTGGCGAGAACGAAACGGCAGAGACGGGATGAGCTAGCCAGCGCGCGGGTCAGGCGGCGACCTTGTCGCGCACGGCCGCGTCAAGCGCGGAGCGGATATCCGCGTACTGGAACGCGAACCCCGCGCCGCGCAGCCGGGCGGGTACCACCCGGCAGCTGCCGAGCAGTTCCCCTGACATCTCGCCGAGCGCGAGCCGCAGCGCTCCGGCTGGCAACCGGAGCAAAGCGGGCCTGTGCAGCGCAGCGGCCAGCGCGG
The DNA here is from genome assembly GCA_030040415.1 of Streptosporangiaceae bacterium. Taxonomy (GTDB): domain Bacteria; phylum Actinomycetota; class Actinomycetes; order Streptosporangiales; family Streptosporangiaceae; genus JAJYUU01. The sequence continues at coordinate 2,396 of JASHTT010000614.1, forward strand.
CCGTGAACTCGGCGTTCCTCACGGGCGCGGGCGCTGTGAGGTTGACGGGCCCGGCGATGCCGGGCTCGGCCAGCAGGAACATGATCGCGCTGAGCAGGTCGGCGAGCGTTATCCAGCTCAGGTACTGATTGCCGGCGCCGAACCGGGCGCCGAGACCCAGCCGGAACGGCGTGAGCAGCCTCGGCAGCATCCCGCCCCGGCTCGACAACACGATTCCTGTTCGCATGCTCAGCACGCGCAGGCCGGCAGCGCGGGCGGGCTCGGCGGCTGCCTCCCAATCCCGCACCAGGTCAGCAAGGAATCCTCGGCCTGCCGGAGCGGACTCGTCGACCTCGTTGCCGCCGGTGTCGCCGTACCAGCCGATGGCCGAGGCGGCAAGCAGCACCGGTGGCGGGCTGCTGGCCGCCAACATGAGGCTCGCAAGCGCCGCGGTGCTGCCGATGCGGCTGGCTCGCAACTCCTGTTTGCGGCCTTGCGTCCACCGCGCGTCGGCTACCGGAGCACCGGACAGGTGCACGACCGCCGCGGTGCCGTCAAGTGCGGCCGGGTCGAGCCCGCCGCCGGGTGCGGTTGGGTCCCAGCGGACCTCGTCAGCGGCCAGCGCCGGGCGTCGGACGAGCCGGAGCACCTCAGTCCCGTCGGCTCGCAGCCTGGAAACCAGTGCGGTACCGATGAGACCGGTGGAGCCGGTGACCGCAACGCGCACCGCCCACCTCCTCAGCCGACCGGCGGCGACGGCCGGGCGGCTACAGCCCGAGCTCGGACTCGAATGCCCCTTCCTCGAGCCGTCCCTTGACGGTGAGGAGGAACCGGGCCGCGTCGGCTCCGTCCACGAGCCGGTGATCGTAGGTGAGCGCCAGGTAGACCATCGACCTGACGGTGATCACCTCGCCGAGGGTCGGGTCTTCGACGACGACAGCACGCTTAACCACCGTGCCGGTGCCGAGGATGCCGACCTGCGGCTGGTTGATGATCGGCGTGTCGAAAAGCGCGCCACGGCTACCGGTATTGGTGAGCGTGAACGTGCCGCCCGCGAGCTCGTCCGGGCTCACCCGGCCAGACCTGGTCCGCTCGGCCAGGTCGGCGATCTTGCGGGCCAGCCCGCCAATGTTGAGGTCGCCGGCGTTGCGCACCACGGGCACCATGAGCCCGCGCTCGGTGTCGACCGCGATGCCGAGGTGCTCGGCGTCGTGATAAGTGACCTGCCCGGACGCCGTGTCGATGACGGCGTTGAGCTTGGGGTGCACCTTGAGCGCCTCGACCGTGGCGAGGGCGAAGAACGGCAGGAAGGACAGCTTGACGCCCTCCCTGGCCTCGAACGCCGCCTTGGCACGGTCCCGGAGCCTCGCGATCTCCGTGACGTCCGCCTCCACGACAGTTGTCAGCTGAGCCGAGGTCTGCAGCGACTCGACCATCCGCTGCGCGATCACCTGGCGGGCGCGGGACATCCGCTCGGTCGTGCCGCGCAGGCTGGACGGCTCGATCGCCGGCCGCTCCGGCGCGGTCGGGGCACCCGCCGGCGGCGTGAAGTCCGGCGACGGCGCGGCCGCAGGCGCCCGTGTTGGCGGCAACTGTGCTGGCGGCGCCTGTGCTGGCGGCAACTGTGCTGGCAACGCCTGTGCTGGCAACGACTGTGCG
>JASHTT010000615.1 GCA_030040415.1 Streptosporangiaceae bacterium
AGGATGGCCGCCGCGAGCACATGCCGGTCGTTGCGATCCGGCCTGGCCAGCCTCGCCGCGTGCTGGACGAGGCCGCGTACCCGCATGCCCGGTAGCGACCGCGCGCTCCGTCGGGCCACGCCGACCCGGCGCCGCACTGCCGCGCGGCCCCGGGCTGTCGCCATGTCGTGTCCGAGCACGCGCAGCTCACCGTAGGCGGGCATGGTGACGCCGGCCAGCAAGTCGATGATTGCCGTCGAGTACGCGGGCCGGCTTGTCAGGATGCCGATGGCCGACCTGCCGGGCACCGGGGCGTCGATCCGGAAGCTGGCGGTCCGCACGACCCAGGTCCGGCCGCGACGCAGGCCGACGCCGGCGGCGAGCACGGGATCTGTGGACATGACCATGCAGCCGGATGGCACGGTTCTCCCCCGGTTTCTCTTTTCGGCTGACCCCCGGATGGCAGCAATGTAGTCAGCCGTGATCCATTGGGTCCACGTACGCGCCGGCGGACGCCCAGTGGTTTAGCTCTGCAGCGACCGTGTCTTGGCTTGGCAGCGGCAAGTGACGGTAGCTTGTCTGCTGTGTCCAAGCCGCTGAACTTGCCATTCGACCCGATCGCCCGCGCTGCGCAGACCTGGGAGAGCAGGTTCGGGGACGCCAAGGCGATGGCCGCGGTCACCACGATCATGCGCGTGCAGCAGATCCTGCTCGGCGAGCTCGACGGTCTGCTCAAGCCGCACGACCTCACCTTTGCCCGGTACGAGGCCCTCGTGCTGCTCAGCTTCAGCCGGGACGGGGCGCTGCCGATGCGGGTGATCGGTGAGCGCCTCATGGTGCACCCGACGAGCGTGACGAACATCATCGACAGACTGGAGCATCAGGGCTTCGTGGCCCGGCGGCCGAACCCGCGAGACGGCCGCGGGACGCTAGCCGAGATCACGCCAGCAGGTCTGGCGGTGATGCACCGGGCCACCGCCGACCTGATGGCGGCCGAGTTCGGCATGGGCGATTACGCCGCGCCGGAGCTCGAGGAGATGTTCACCCTGCTGCGCGGGCTGCGGATCACGGCAGGCGACTTCAAGGGCGACTAGAAGGCGCCGGTGAAGTAGTGGCCCTCGTCGAGATCCTCGATGAGCCCGACGTGGCTCGGCTGCCAGCCAACCAGGTCACGCGTCAGCTTGCTCGACGTCGGGTTGTCGAGCGCAAGCGCCGCGAGTTCGCGACGCGCCGCCAGGCGATCGTTACCGCGAACGCGGACCCACCCTGACCCTGGCGGAGATCATCCTGGAGAATGCGGACGAGCTTGCCGGGCTAGCCGTTGATCGCAGACGGGAGCCAGGTCTGGCCGCCGTCGTTAGTGAGGTAGATCTCGCCGAGGCGGGCGTCGGCCGGCACGGCGACGCCTAGAGTCGATGTTGTCAAGCCCACGTAGCTGAATCCGGCACGCGGCGGGCCGGCACCGCCGAAAGTATTCGACTGCCACGTCGTGCCGGTGCCGGTGGCCGAGTAGTAGATGCCGGTGGTGGTGGCGAGCACCACCTGGCCGCTCGACGAGGTGGTTAGCGACGTGGCGGCGCCGGTGTGCGGCACCGTACCCAGCTTGGTCCACGTGGCGCCATCGGCCGAGCTGTAGAGCACGGTCTCCTGCTTGCCGCCCGTCGTGGTGTCGCAGGCAACCAGCAGCTTGTTCGTCCCTGCCGCGAGCTGTGCGTCGCTGGGCTGGCCGTTCGCCAGGGCCGGCCCTGGCAGGCAGCCGACCGGCGTGCGCCCGGCCAGCGTCCACGGGCCGCCACTGACCGATCCCCTGAGCAGGGCACCCTCCGGGGTCAGCAGGTAGCCGGTGGTACCCCCAGATATGACCAGCGCGGCCGATGACGACTTATCCACCGTCATGGGCGCGTACCCCGCGGGCACGTGAACCTCCTTCCAGGTCGTGGCGCCGGCAGTCCCGGTGTACAGCCAGAAGCTGACGCAGCCCGCCGCGAAGCCGGCGCCGCCGGCGGCGCCAGGTCCGCAGGTGGCGAACACGGCGAAAGCGGTCTTGCCCACTGTCTCCAGGTCGGTGATCCGCTCGCCGTCCGTCGGCACCCTGGACCACGACGAGCCGCCGCCGGTCGTCTCGTACAGCGCGGGCCCGTACGCCCAGCCGTCCTTGGCGTTCGCGAACCGCAACTGGCTTACCCCGTTGACCTGACCGGCACCCGGCGCGACCGGCGCGCTCACGCCATACCAGGGTGTCTGGAAGTTCGATATCCCGGCCAGCGACGTGCAGTACCGGGTGGCACAGTGGCCCGGGGTCCCTGCCTGGCCGATGACCGCGGACAGGTAGCCGCCCGTGCCGGTACCGACGACCGTGACGGAGGTTGGCTGGAAGTCGGGCGGCGGCGAGGTGGTGGAGTGCCCCAGGCTGGTGTGCTGGTGGATCTGCTCGGCGTGCTTCGCGTCGCTCGACGCGACTGGCGAGGGGCTGCCCGGCGACGTAATCTGCGTCGTCGGCGTCTGCTGTCTCAGCGCCAACGGCGGGCGCTTGTGCCCGGACCCGCCGTGCAGCAGGGTACCGATCTGAGGCGCCGCGACGACCGCCGCTGCCACGACCACGCAGCCTGCCACGGCCAGCGCTACTTGCCTCTGCTTGCGCGCCCTGGCGCGCTGGCGGATGCGCTCGAACGAGCCCTGCTGCGGGTACAGCGGCGTCACTTCAGCCTGCAGCCAGTCGTCTAGCTCGCCATGCGGGTCAGTCAACGGGTTCCCCCAAGGCAGCCTTCAGCCGGGCTCTGGCGTGGTACAGGTCGGCCTTAATCGTGCCCTCCGGGCGGCCCAGCATCACGGCAAGCTCCCGGACACCGAAGCCCGCGTAATAGTGCAGCAGGAAGGCACTGCGCAACCGGTCGGGCAGCGCCTGGATGAGCGCGCGCACGTCTACATCCTGGGATGGGTGGTAGGCCGCCTCGGCCGGCCCGGCGGCTGTCATGATCTTGATGGCCGTGCGTTCCCTCCCGGTCTTGCGCCAGTGGTCCCTGACCAGGTTGGTGGCGATCATGTAGAGGTAGCTTTGCGGATTGTCCAGGCTGCCCCAGCGGGCCATCAGCCTCGTGAACGCCTCGGCTGCTATCTCGTGTGCCGTTTCGTCGTTGTCGACGAGCCTGCGCACCCAGCCAGCCAGCCGGGGGTAGCACGCGTTGAACAGTTCCTCGACCTCATGGCGGTCCGAGGTGCGGAGCCTGGCCACTGAGCTCCCTCGCTGGGCCGAGGGCGCTTGCTCGCCCGGCCAGGTCAGCTGGAAGGGACCCGAGTCTTCCAGGGCCACAGCATAGCCCGCGCCGCTCACGCCATATGTCCCATCGGTTGTACCACACTTCCGCTGCATCACGGGATGGGCTCAGTGCCCGCCAGCATGTCCTAAGACGACGGTGGTGCCCCGCTGGTTGGAGCCTGCGCTAGGTTTCGTAGGCTAAATTAGTAGGACGTCCAACTAATCAGCCTCAGGCCGACGAGTCCGGTGCCCGGGAGGTGCTGCAATGGACAATGGGGCGCACTGCCAGGACCAGGACGGCCGAGCCCGCTGGCAGCGCAGATACGACGCGTCGCGCAAGCGGGACGCAGACTTCACGACGCTGTCGGGGCTGGCGGTTGACCCGGTGTACGGCCCGCCGCAGGGAGCCGTCGTTCCGGACTTCCAGCGGATCGGCTGGCCGGGAGAGTTCCCGTTCACCCGCGGCCTGTACCCCGCCGGCTACCGCGGACGGGCCTGGACGATCAGGCAGTTCTCCGGCTTTGGCAACGCCGCGCAGACCAACGAGCGGTACAAGATGCTGCTGCGAGCCGGGGGCGGCGGCCTGTCCGTGGCGTTCGATATGCCGACGCTGATGGGCCGTGACTCCGACGACCCGCGGTCGGCCGGCGAGGTCGGCCACTGCGGTGTGGCGATCGACTCTGCCGCCGACATGGACAGGCTTTTCGACGGCATCCCGCTGGCAGACGTCACCACGTCGATGACGATCAGTGGTCCGGCGGTGCCGGTGTTCTGCATGTACCTTGCGGCCGCGGGCCGGCAGGGCGCCGACATCGG
>JASHTT010000616.1 GCA_030040415.1 Streptosporangiaceae bacterium
TAGACGCCGCCGAGCAGCGGGTCGACAAGCCGGTCGACGAGTTCAGTGCCGAAGCGCGCGCCGACGCGGCTCGCTACCGATTCGTCGGCATCGGCCTCGCCGTCGCCGACCCCGTCCGGCAATGTCAGGTCCTGCCAGGCCCGGTGCTGGCCCTCCGCCGACAGGATCCCGGTGTCGGCAAGTTCGGCCAGGTCGGCCGGCACGCCCATGAACTGGCGGCGGGGTAGCGGCCGGACCCAGCCGCGGGTCCAGATGCCGGAGGAGGTCGTTCCCGGCACCTCTAGCTCCCCGGAGAGGCCGAGCTCCTCGATCAGGCCGGTGCCCTCCGGCCGCCGGGCCAGTAGCGCCTCGGCGCCGGAGTCGACCATGATCCCGCCGACCTCCGACACCGCCAGCTTGCCGCCAAGCCGCGCCGAGCCCTCCAGCACTGTCACGTCGAGATGAAAGTCTCTCAGCAGGAATGCCGCCGCGAGGCCGGCGATGCCGCCGCCGACTATCACGACCGACCGGCGGTCCGGCGTTCCCGACCCCCGGGGGCCACCTCGAGCGGTCACGCCTGCTCCCCCGCCAGCTCGCCCGCGGCCGGCCAGCCGAACCCCGCGCCGACCCGCCGCAGCTCATCGCGAGTCGCCTCGTCACAGAGCGCGCCCTGCAGGCCCGCCTCGAAACACTGCGCAGCGGACACGCCAAGGCTGGCCGCGGCCGCGTAGTCCGCCGTCAGGTCGGTATCGAACATCGCCGGGTCGTCGGTCGACACCGAGCAGGCCACGCCGGCGGCGACGAGCCGGGGCAGCGGGTGCTCGGCGAGCGAATCGACCACCCTGGTGCGCACGTTGGAAACCGGGCAGACGTCCAGCACGACACCGCGATCGGCGATCTCGCGCACGAGGCCGGGATCGTCGATCGCCCTGATCCCGTGCCGGATCCGGTCGGCGCGCAGCACGTCGAGCGCGGCGCGGATGGATACCGTTCCGACGGCCTCGCCCGCATGCGGCACCGAGCCCAGCCCGCCCTCCCTGGCCAGAGCGAACGCGCGCTCATACGGCTCGGCAGGGAACTGAGCCTCGCTGCCGCCGAGGCCGAGGCCGACCACGCCCCGCGCGGCGTTCGCAATGGCGTGGCGGGCGGTCAGCTCGGCCGCCTCGACGGGGAAACCGCGTGTCACCTCCGGGGTCAGCGCCACCCGCACGCCGTGCAGCTCGTAGGCCTCGGCGGCGCCGTCGCAGTAGCCGGCGAACACCTCCTCGTAGCTCGCTCCCCTGGCGACGGGCTCAGACGGCGAGAAGATGCCCTCCAGGTAGACCGCGCCGTGTCTCGCCGCCTCCGCCGCGTAATCCACCACGACCTGGCGGAAGTCCCGCGCGGTGCGCAGCGCGCCGGTGGTCAGCGCCCACACCTGCAGGAAGTGCTCGAAGTCGGTGAACTCGTAGAGCCCGGCCAGGCCTTCGACGGAGTCGGCGGGCAGGGCGACGGCGTTGCGGTTAGCTATGTCCAGCAGCGTCCGGGCCCGTACCGTGCCTTCCAGGTGGACGTGCAGCTCGATCTTCGGGAAAGTCACGCCTGGAGATTATCCCTGCACCCGGAACCGCCACGTCCCGCGGCGCGTCCGAGGGGCATGACACGCGCACTCGGGATCCGGCCGGTCGTACTCACCGCTGCTGCCCTCATGTCTTGTTGCATGCTGGCCGCTTGCGGCGCCAACGGTGCCGCGGCGGGAGCACCGTCAGCGGCGCACCGTCCAACAGCCGCATCCGCACCCGGCTCGGCAGCCGAGGCTGCACCGGGATCGAGTGAGGTCAGTTCCGCCGGTAAGCCGGCGCAGCAGACCGCGGACCTCGCCCCGGCGAGCCAGAGCATCGTCTACACGGCGAGCCTGACCATGCGGGCCGCCAGCGTGAGCACCGCCGCGAAGCGTGCCGTTGCCATCGCGACGGCCTCGGGCGGGTATGTTGCCGACGAGCAGTCCGTGCTGACTCCACACGGCAAGTCGCGCGGCACCGTGACGCTGACGCTGAAGATCCCCGTTCCCGCATACCAGGCGGCGCTGGCGCAGCTTTCCTCCACCGCCATCGGCAAGCAGCTCGCCCTGCAGCAGCAGGCGACCGACGTGACCCAGCAGGTAGCCGACGTCGACAGCCTGGTCACCTCGCAACAGGACGCCATCACCGCGCTGCAGGGTCTGCTCAAGCGGGCAGGCTCAGTGTCCGGGCTTCTGCAGGTGCAGCAGCAAATCAGCTCGGATGAATCCAACCTGAACTCGCTGCTCGCGCAGCAGCGGGCGCTCGACCACGAGACCACCTACGCGACCGTGTCCATGACCCTGGTCGGGCCTCCGCTGGTCCGGCATCGCCACCGCGCAGTGGGTCGGCATAGCTTCCTGACCGGCCTCGCCGCTGGCTGGCGTGCGCTGCGGCACGGTGCCGGGTGGCTGGCAACGGCAGTCGGCGCTGCCCTGCCGTTCCTCATCCTGCTGGTCGTACTCGCGGCCGGCGGATATGCGGGCAGGCGGCGCGTCCTCCGCCGCCGGACGGCAGGGCCAACTGGCTCAAGCTGAGGCCCGGAGGCCGGGTGCTACCTGCTGGCAGCGTGGGACTCAGCGGATCTGGACAGCAGCATCCGGACGCGGCCGGCATCAGGCGAGCCAAGCTGCTGATAAATCGTGAGGGCCTGGTCGAGGTGGTCATGGGCCGCCAGCCGCTCGCCGTCTTCGAGGTAGGCGCGGCCGACACCTTCCAGTGCCCGCGCCCGCTCGATCGGGGCGGCGATCTCCTGGACGAGGTGCAGGGCCCGCTCGTGGTAAGACCTCGCCTCGCTCGCCTGGCCGCGGGAGCGCATCAGCTCGCCCATGTTGTTTAGGGCCTCGGCCTGACCGACAACGTCACCGATTTGGCGGCAGACCTGCAGCGCCGACTGCAGGCTTGCCTCGGCAGCCGCGTAGTCGCCGACCTGACCCTGGGCGTTGCCGAGTTCCAGCAGTGCGTTCGCGATCCCGGACTGGCTGCCGCAGGAGCGGTAAATGCGAAGTGCTCGCTGCTGGCTGGCCGCGGCGGCAGCGGCGCGGCCGGTCAAGCGCTGCGCCAAGCCAAGGTAGTTGAGGGCACTGGCCTGGCCGATGGGATTCCCGAGCTGGGTGTGCAGGCCGAGCGCGCGGATGAGGTTGCCGATCGCCTCGTCTACATCTCCGATCACGCACTGCAGGCAGCCCAGGAGGGTTCGGACCGCCGCCTCGGCGTTGCGATCGCCGAGGGCAAGGCTCAGCTCCAGGGCCCTGGCAAAGCTGGCGATCGCCGCCGGGTAGTGACCGATCTGCTGCTGGACGACGGCCAGGTAGTTCAGGGCGCCCAGCTCGCCTCTGGGGTCGCGCTCGGCGGCGTACAGCGACAGCGCCTCGGTGAGGATGGGTACCGCGGCGGCACAGTCGTCGCCGCGGTACTGGAGGAAGCCGAGGTTGGTCAGCGCGTCGGCCTGGCCGAGCCGGTCACCCAGGACGCGATAGATCCGCAGCGACTCGCTGACGCTCGCGGTCGCGGTCGGATAGTCGCCGGTGAGGGACTGCAGCGAACCGAGCCGCCATAGCGCCTCGGCGGCTCCGGCCTCGTCGCCGAGATCGCGGCACAGCTCGAGAGCCCTTACCTGGCTCGCCATACCTGCCTGCAGGTGTGCCTTGGCGCTCTGCAGCACGGCCAGGTCAGCGACGGCCCTGGCCTCCGCCTGCCGGTCACCGGCGCTGCGGGCAGCGGCAACGGCGGCGCTGTGCAACCTGATGCCCACGTCCGGGTGGCCCGCGGCACGCAGGTAGCCGTGCATCGCCGCGGCGATACCCGCGGCGTGGGCAGGCAGACCATGCTCGGCCGCGTAACCGACGAAGGCGTCGAGGTTCGGCAACTCGGCTGCCAGCCATGCGGCCGCGTCGTCCATCGTGCCGAAGTCCGGCAGTGCCGGCGGGCGCGGGAGTGCCGGAGCGGCCCGGATCTCGCGACGGTGGTGCACGAAGTGCCGGCCTGCCGCACACGCAGCGTGCAGGTAGTAGTCAGCGAGCCGGTGCAGGGCAGCCTCGCGTTCGGCCGCAGGGTCGGCGGCGGCGAGCGTCCTCGCATGCTCGCGGATCAGATCGTGGAAGCGATAGCGCCCGGCTACCGGCTCGTCCAGCAAGTGGTGGTCGTACAGCGCATTCAGTCCGCGGCTGGCATCCTCCGCTAACGTGCCGTCCAGCGCAGCGGCGGACCAGGGATCTACGTCGCTGCCCGGCTGCAGGCTCAGGCGGCGGAAGAGCCGTTGCAGGTCGGCGGGCAGCTCGCGGTAGGACAGGTCGAAGGCGGCGGCCACTGACACGTTTTCCGCGGTCAACAGGCTCAGCCGGTCTGACGTGGCTGCGAGCCTCGCCGACAGGTAATCGGGCGACCAGGCGGGGTGGTGGTGCAGCTGCCGGCCAAGCATGCTGACGGCCAATGGCAGGTGGCCGCACATCCAGGCGATGTCACTCACATCCCATGCACCGACGTCGAAACGGTCGGCCAGCGCGGCGATCAGCTCGGCGGATTGCGTGGCGGGAAGCGTGCCGAGGCTGATCGCAGTGGCGCCTTCCAGAGCGGTCAGGCGCCGGCGGCTGGTGACGATCACAAGGCAGCCGGCCGTGCCCGGAAGAAGCGGACGCACCTGCTCATGGCCGGTCGCATCGTCCAGCACCAGCAGCACCCGCTTTCCGGCGAGCCGGTCGCGCCACAGCCGCATCCGAAGCTCGAGGGTCGGCGGCACCTGCTCGGCGCCGACGCCGACGGTCAGCAGCACGTCGGCCAGGACCTCGGCCGGTGCCGCTGCGGGAACTCCCGGTGTGTGCCCGTGCAGCGAGACGAAGATCTGCCCGTCCGGGAAAAGCGGCGCGATCTGGTGGGCCGCGCGGATCGCGACCGCGGTCTTGCCGATGCCGGCCATCCCGGTGATCGAGCAGATGCCCGGCGCGCCCGCCGAGGTACAGGCGGCAGCCACCTCCGACACCCGCCGAAGCTCGGCGTCCCTGCCGGTGAAGACGGCGAGATCGCGCGGCAGCGTGTGCAAGGCGGCTGCGGCGCGCGACGTCACTGGCGCGCGGCGGCCAGTAGCCAGGGTTCGCGCGATCGCCCTGCGCAGCGCGACCGCATCGACCGGGTGCGGCCCGTCCGCACGGCTGCTGCGCAACAGCTCCAGCTCCTCGGGGGCCAGCTCGCAGGTCACCGCCAGGTCGTGCAGCCAGCGGTCCTTGAAAACCCGGGGGTCCTCGCCGACCGCCCGGCTCACCATCGTGCGAAGCACCTTGTGCCTGGCCGTCAGCTCCGCACTACGAGCGCGCAGGTCGTCTGGAGTGACACCGAACTCCGCGGCCACGAGCAGCCACGCGATCAGTGCCGGAGTAGGTACGTGGTGGGATTCCACCATCCCGTAGCTGCGCGACGGGCGCGCAGTCCCCGTCGCGAAGACGCGGTCTACCAGGGTGGTCGCGCGCGTGGCGACAAGCCACAGCAGCCAGCCGCCGAACCCGTACAGCTCGTCCGGCAGATCCAGGTCGTCACGGCTAAGCAACCGCTCTCCTCGGCGCAAGGCCGGGCCCCGCTTGCCCGGTCAGCAACTCAGTGCAACTGTCCGCCGCTAGCAACCGGCCCGTCCCGGTCGCCACAATCGGCCGAGCAAATGGGCTGGCACGTGGTCGGTACGGGGGCCACGGGTGTGCCCAAACGGCACAACTGGAGACGCCAATGAGGAAGTTCCTCGCATCCTGCGCCGCGGCGATGTCAGCCGCTGTGTGGCTGGTGGCATGTGGCGGCTCGTCGTCGCCTGCCGCGGCACCGCCTGCCGCGAACCGGACAACCTCGGCTCCCGCCACCGCGGGCCAGCCAACCTCGCAGCCCGCCACAGC